>NZ_BCPZ01000127.1:0-38626 GCF_001950615.1 Candidatus Protochlamydia sp. W-9 | reverse complement strand
AATTTGTTCTTAGGATAAAAATTCCTTGGAGATAGAAGGAGTGCAATTTTTAATAGATTTTTAGAAGGTCAACACAAGGTCAACCTGATTTTTATTTATGGAAATAAATTTTTAGAGGAAATTAGGTCTATAAAACTTTGCCATTCAAGTTTGAATGACAAAGATTTTTTCTTTAGAATTTAATATCAACTTCGCCGCCAAAATAACCACTTGGGCGTAAATTGTAATGATGAGGATGATGGTTATTATGATTAGAAATTCGGCACTTACCGCCTAGCGTTGTTCCAGCATGAAGATTCGCAGTTAAAAAATCAATATTGTATTTTACTGCAAATTCTGCTCCCATATTTTGGTAACGAATTAATGATTTCCCGTAACTTTCATCTTTTTTTACTCTGTGTCTAATATCAAAATTTCGACCTGCAATCGCTAAAGACCACTGATTGTTTAAGTTGTATTCTAAAGATACATTAACAGGAAATACTAAATTCAATTTCCAGTTTTTAGACATTTGCCAATCAGCTCCCAAAATGGGGTAAACTTTATCTAGACCCATGCCTGTTTGGCCAATAAAACCGATATGAAATCCAAAATTTTGGCTATATTCATAACGGCCCCATAAGAGAAGATCATAATATAAATATTGAGAGTTTACAGAGCTTCCTGTTGTATCGTAGTTGATGTCTAATTGACTCCTCCAAAACCAATTTTCAAGTCTTTTAGTCACTCCTCCCACACTAAAAGAAAGTGTGTGAAAACGATCTTGGTCAAACCAAGGATTTTCCGACCAGTGTAAATATGTCTCTGTATAGCTGATTGCCACATTAGCGGCTTCCGAATAGGTAGGACGATTATAGAAAACCATTCCTAATTCTGCTTCTACAGCCTTGTAACGAACCTTATCACCTTTGTAATATCCTCGATCGATTTTGGCATCGCTAATGCTATCAAAATAAACATTAAAGTTATAAGGATATGATTTTTGTTCCCCTGGTTGATGATAAAAGGTTTCACTATTGGAATCTCTAGCTAGAGATTCTGTTCCATAATCACTAAAATCTAAAGCGATATCGGTTGCTAAAAGAGAAAAAGTGCAGTTTAATGTTAAACATGCATAAAGCCAAAATTTTTTCACGTTCTTGTCCTACCCAAATTTACAAATATCTAACAAGTTTTTATTTTTTCTAGAGGCAAGTATCTTAAAATTTAATTTTCGACTAACCATTATTGAAAAAACAATAACTGTTAGTTTTAGCCTAATTTCGGTCAACTTGTCATAAATAAAATTTGGTTCTCTTGTAGCGATTTTTTTGAATTTCGTCAAATTAAAAATATTTTTTCGTTAAATTTTGATTAGTTGAAATTAATCTATATTTGTAGTTTATGAATAAGGAAAACAAATTTAAATTATTAATTATAAAATTATAAATAGTGGTAATATTGTTGATAAATTTTAATTTATATGCTAAAATGATTTGGTTAAAATTTTATAAATTCTTTAATTATTGAGAGATGAAATGGGAATTTTACAAAGAATCGAATACCCTGATAAAACAAATCCACCACAATTTTCTGATACGCATATCCCAGAAGTTTCTAAAAAAAATGATGTTTCTTATATTGTTACTACCCTTACAAAATTAATTTATTCACTCTGGGACCGTTCAATTCGGCAAAGGGAATTTATTTGGAATAGTCATTATTTGATTAAAAAAATTTGTGATCGAAAAATTTATGTTTTGCGAGAAGCGTTTTTGGGATTAGCTTTTTCTCCCTCAGTTGACGTCCGTAGCGACTCTTTCACAAAACTTTTAAACTCTTTTGATTTAAAGAGAACTAAATTTGATAGTCAATTTTTCCTTTTATCTTGTCAATTCAAACAAAAAAATCTTCTGAGAAGAGATTTAAATGCATTCTACAACTTATATAAAGAATTTACAGGTATCTATGAGCAATTAAAAAACTATAGTGATATCACTAGCAGAAGACAGCCTCCTCTTCCTATTCATTATGATATTAAGGCTTTAAAAGAAAAATATGACGACTTGAATAATCAATTAGTAAGTTATTTAGATTATGAAGCTCCTGCTATTCTTAAAGCGTTTTCTGAAATTTTTAATCTTTTATTACCAGCTGGTTCCATCATCCCTCCTGAAATTATGAAAGAGCTTTATGAGGACTCAAAAAAAATTGAAGAAGCCATTATTCCTTACACTTCAATGATACCTCCTGAATATCAAGATTGTATTTGGTTATTATTTGAAAAGCTTGGTTATCAAGTTTCAAGTATACAAAAACCTCCCCATTTTAAAAATATAGGAAACAGTTGTTACCTAGATAGCTCTTTGCAGGCCCTGATTGCTTTGCCAATTGTAAAAGATAGATTGCAAAAAGATTATTTAGAAGAAACAATAGCTAAGCTAGAATTTGAAATAGCAAATGGGCAATTGAATGAGCAAGATTTAAATAACAAACAATTCGAATTGAAAAATAAAAAATCAAGTTTAGAAAGAAGGAAAATATTAAAAAATGAATTGAACTTGCTACTGAATAGCTATCAAACAGTTTCGGAAAATCAAATTAGTTATGTAGATTATTTTTTGGCTACTCGTTTTAGTGAACCAAGCTCATCTGTTTTTAAATTGCGTAATTTATTATTTAAATCTCAATTGCATCCAGAATTAGAAATGGTAAACCTAAAAAGACAATTAGATGCCTCTAGTATATTTGAGGTGTTGATGACTGAAATTTTAGAATATACATATTCTTTTCAAGAATTTGCCGAAACAGTCGATTTGCCTGGGAGACAATTTATAAGTCGTGAAGAAACCCTTTCTATCCTCCAAATTCCTTTTGTTACAAATATATCAAGTTTGGAAGAATTAATTCGTTGTTCATTTGAAAAAGAAGAATGTGTACATGCGGCTGTAGAAGATAGACGAACTTTTATTCCATCAGAAGGAATAATTGTCAATGAGCAAGCTTTAACACAAGTCGAGAATGAAATGGCTCCTATTCGGCCTGAGAGATATCAAACCTGGATGCGTTTGAAATCACTTCCTGATGTTTTACCTATTCAACTAAAAAGATTTGCAGGCAATTTTGAACAACGATTAAAAATAACAGATCCTGTTGATTTTCCTGAAAATTTAGAAATTGATTTATCTCTTTATTTTGATCCGTCACCAAATGATCATTCAAGTGCTCGTTACGAAATAGCTAGTTATGTTGTTCATGAAGGAGGCTTAAATTGTGGGCATTATATTTCTTACGTAAAACAAGGTGATGAATATTGGGTTTGCAATGATACTGCGTCAACAATTGAAAGAATCTCTCGAGAAGAATTCTGTCAAAATAGAAATGCATACATAGTAGTATTAAAGCGCATTCCTAATGAGTTGCAATTGATTGAAACTAAGGAGTTATTGTGAGAAAGCAAGAGACTTTTGACCTGCCATACGCGCTAATTCTTGTTGACAAGAAATTTTGTCGAGTTTTTGGACTTGTGTGAGAGTTCGACCATCTTTTTCTACTTTGGAAATTTGCAAGTGATGGTCGGCTAGACTTGCCACTTGAGGGAAGTGTGTAATACAAATGACTTGATGTTGCTTTCCAATTTCTTTTAATTTGTCACCCACAATGGAAGCTGTCTCACCTCCAATATTCGCATCGACTTCATCGAAGATCAAAGTTAGAATTTTTTCTTTTCCAGCTAAAATCGTTTGTAATGCTAATAATACCCGAGAAATTTCTCCCCCACTCGCCCCATCTTTTAAAGCAATTTGATGTTCTCCCACGTTTGGTTGAAGAAAAAATTCAATCTTATCATCTCCGATCAATGTCCTTTTCTGAGGTTCAATTGTGACTTTGAATTCTGCTTTGGGCATATTTAAAGCATGTAATTGAGTGCTAAGAGCAGTTTGAAGCTGACGAGCAAGTAGCACTCTTTTTTCGGACAAGATTCTAGCTAAATTATTCGTATCTGTCTGAACTTGTTGTAATTCAATTTTAAGTTCTTCTATTTCGATATCGGTATTTTCTAATCGGAAAAGTTTTTGTTTAATCTCTTGTTGATAATGAATTACTTCATCAATTGTTCCCCCATATTTACGCTTTAAGCGATTTAGAAGACTTAAGCGCTCATTGACAATTTGTAGGCGTTCTGGATTATGATTAAGTTTGTTTTGATAATGACGTAAAGTATGGGAAATTTCTTGAAGCTCTAAAAAAACACTTTGAAAAGATTGTTCAACTTCTTTTAAAATGGGATCAAAATGACTAAGAGATTCTAAATTTTGTTTTTGGCGATTTAAAATCGCTAAAATAGAAACTTTTTCTCCTGATAAAGCTTGGTTGATTTCTCGGGTTTTTTCAGATAATTCTTCACTATTAAATAGTATCGTATATTCAGTAAACAGTTCCTCGTCTTCGCCAGATTTTAATTGAGCTTCTTCTAGCTCTTCCCATTCACTTTTACAAATATCTATTTCACGCATTCGATGAGCATCTTGCTGAATCAACAAGTCTAAGCGTTTTTTTAATTCATTTTCATAAACATAACTTTCTTTATAACGCAGTAAAAAAGGACTTAAACCTCCATAGATATCTAACACCTCTCGATGATAATCAAGAGTGAATAGATTTTGATTAGCTCGTTGACCGACAATTTGAACAATTTGTGATCCTAATTTTCGCAAAAATGAGGCTTGAGCTGATTGATTATTAATAAAGATACGATTCTTACCCGTAATCGCGATTTCTCGTCTAATAATGAGATCTTGGTGAGATTCGTGATCAATTCCTCCTTCCTCAAGAAGGTTGTTCAAATCTAGACGATCAATGTCGAATATGGCTTCAACAATACCTTTATCGCATCCTTTGCGAATCAATGAGGTATCGACTCTTTCACCAATTGCCAGACTTAATCCATGCATAATAGCGGATTTACCAGATCCTGTTTCACCCGTTAGAATGTTCAAGCCAGAGCTAAATGAGATATCGGCATTTTCGACTAAAATGATATTTTGAATACGGAGTTGTTTTAGCATGAATTTTAAGGATCAAAAGTTTGAGAAATTAATTGCAGTAATCGACCATCACTAATTTCCATTAAGTAAGTATCTTTATTCCAGCTGGGTGCAGAAAAAACAAGATTATTATCAACATAAGCAATAGGAGTGATCACAATATCTGGCTGGTCTTTGAACTGATAAATAATGATTTGATCGATGTTAGGTCGTTGTCTTTTACCAGGCTTAACTCCAACCACCCTAACTGCACGATTCAATATCTCAATTAAATCATTTTGTTGTTTAAAATTAAGTGTGTAAAGCTTTTTATTGTGAGAAACAGCTATGCCTCTCACTTGATTGTATTTTAAGTATGTTTGATTATCGGGTTGACCACTTAATAATGAGGTCATGTTTAAAGCAAATAAAATAGCCATTCCAATTAAAACAAGAAAAGTTAAATAAACTAAGGTTTTATTTGTCATGCACGACCTGCAATTTAATCATTATTTGGTTAGTGAAAGGCTAACGAGATGTTAACTTTTCAACTTATTTTGTTAGAAGGTCTAATTCTTGCCACTATTTTCCGACTTTACCTAAAATTGCGTCAAGAGTTTTAAAATGTTGCTTACAGATACTTCTTAATCTTTCTTCACCCCATTTTCTTAACACTTCTTTTCCAGCCTTTTGTGTGGCAGAAGAGCTTCCTTTAGGAAGCGGAATTTGGATTTCTTTACTTAGTTGTTCAAGTCCATCAATAAAGGCTTGTCTAGCTAAAATGGATGCGGCAGCGACGGCTAAATCATCTTCTGCTCGATGCCTTTGAGTGAGGTTCACATCTAATTTTTTTCGCTTTAAAGCCAGTAAAACTACTTTTTCATCGGCAAACTGGTCAATAATCACTGTTTGACAGCCGGATTGAAGTATCAATTGTTCAATAGTCGTGGCATGCCCCCAGGCCAACAAACGATTTAAATTTTTGAAATCTTGATAAATTTCATTATATTTTGCCGGATTAATTTTGACGATGTGATAAAGGCAAAGATTTTTAATTTGAGAAGCTAATTGTCTAATTGTTTTATCACTTAATGTTTTGGAGTCTTTGACTCCCAAAGCTTGTAATTTAGAAAATTGATTAGCCTGGATGTAGACACCTGCAATACACAAAGGGCCAAAAAAATCTCCTTTTCCAGATTCATCAATTCCAATATGTGGGGTTAAATCTATTTTAGTTGTGGGATGGCTAAATCCAAAGGACTCTAAAATTTCTGGTTCCAGATAAAACTCAATAAAATGAGCTTGCTCTTTGCCCTGGACGACTAACTTCCCTGATGTATAAAGAGTACATGTTAATCCTTTTTTACTGGCAGAAAAGCGAGTATAGGCAGGTATAGTGATGGAAAAACCTTGTTGTTGAAGATCGTTCAGTAATTTTTCTGCTAATTTTAAGTCAAGTGTTGTAACGAAAGGAGGCAAACTGCTCATGAGGTGTAAATTAATCATCTAAAAAAAGGAATTTCACTAGCTGCGAATACGCATTTGCAAAACGCAGACGAAATTAAATATTAACTGCAAAAACTTTATCACATTTAAATTCTACTTGCTATCTAAATCCCATTTGAACTCATCCATTTTTTAATTTTAATGGATTTAGCAGGAAGTCTAATGTAAAATCATGTATAAGTTTATGCTTGAGTTTAGCCCAAATGAGGAGAAAAGAGTGGAACGTAAAAAAAATAGCTTGGAATTAGATCCAGTTCTCCAAAAAGAGATCAAAGAAATTGGAGAGCAATTAAGGCAAAAACGGAAACAATTAAAAATTTCTTTAAAAGAAGCTGAAAACGCAACTTCAATCAGAATGGTTTATTTACAAGCTTTAGAAGAAGGGGAGATGGAAAAATTAATTTCGCCCGTATATGCCCAAGGTTTTTTTAAACAATATGCTTCTTTTTTAGGAATTGATGGGGAATCTATTATCAGGGAAAAACCCTATATTTTTAATAGACCAGAAGCACAGGAATTTGCTTATGGAATTGGGACTTTAGAGGTCAGAAGTAACCCTGGTGCGAGTGTCAAATGGGTTCCTAATGTCATGTGGGTTTTGGCTTTTATGGGCGTTTTATTTGCTGCGTGGTATGTAGCTAAGATCTTGGGAGTTCTTTGATGCCTTTTAAGGGAGTCTATCTCTTTTTTTGCGGATTATGCATGGGAATGGCAGATTTGATTCCAGGAATTTCAGGTGGCACGATTGCTTTTATTATGGGATTTTATCAAGCTCTTTTAGAAAGCTTAAAAAGTTTTAATACCGATACTTTAAAACTTTTATTTACTTTTCAATGGAGTCAATTTCTGAAAAAAACACAGTGGAAATTTTTATTGACACTCGTTTCAGGGATTGCTTGCTCAATGATATTTTTTTCCAGCTTTCTGCATTGGATTCTTTCAAACGAAACTTACCGTATTTATCTTTATTCTCTTTTTCTTGGATTGATTTTAGCCTCTTTTGTTTTTTGTATTCGCCAGGTCAAAAAATGGTCTTGTTTCAAAGTGATCGCTCTGATTATTGGCTTGAGCATAGCTTACTTTTTAACAGATTTCACTCTTTCAAATAGCAGAGAAGGAAAATATGCTATCAGAGTAGATTTAGGAAGTTTTCCCGTTGAACTTGTTAATTACGATGGAAAACTGCTTAAAAATTTATCAGCTTCGGATTTAAGTGTATTAACAGCGAAAAAAAACATCACTCCTACTTCTCTTGTTTTTGATAGGCAAGGCCAAGTTCTCGGAGAAAGTCGGCAATTTGCTAAAGTTCATCATGTTGGTTTTTTTGATGGTTGGTTAATTATCTGTGGAGCGATTGCTGTGTGTGCTTTGCTTTTACCGGGAGTGTCGGGAAGTTATTTGTTAGTGCTTCTGGGAGTGTATCCATTAATTATCGCCTCATTAGCAGATTTAGTGACCGGTTTAAAATATTTACATATAGATCAAGAAGCTGTTTTGGTGCTTTTCAATCTTTTGCTTGGGATTGTGATAGGAGGGTTTTGTTTTGCAAGAATAGCAAGCGCACTTTTAAAAAATTATCCAGATATCAGTATCGCTGTTCTTTCAGGTTTCATGATTGGAGCCTTGCGCTCGGTTTGGCCTTTTTGGACTTATAAGTATCTATTAGCTCCTTTAAAGCTTCATAAAGGGCCTCAACTGTTTTTAGAAACTCCTTATTTCCCTTCCTTGTCTTCATTTATTTTGATAAAGTCTATTGTTTGTATAGCCATAGGATTTGGAGTCGTTCTTTTTGTAGAATATCTTTCCACTTTTTCGACTAAAGCTTAAATGGCAAAAACGAGACACAGGCAAATAAACCTAAAATTTTAATAAAGAACTGTTTGAAGAAAAAGTCCGTGTGCGGGGGCTGTCACACCAGCCATTTTTCGATCTTGAGATTGAAGGATTGAAGGGATATCTTCTACCATTATCTTTCCCTTTCCTGCATAAATTAAAGTACCCACAATATTTCGCACCATTTTATATAAAAAATGATTGCCTTTAATACGAATGCAAAGACGTTTATGATTCAGGGCTTCCAGGTGAATTGCTTGGACACGTCGAATATAATCTGTATAATTAACATTTTTTTTTAAATTACAAAAAGCAGAAAAGTCATGTTCGCCAATAAGTACAGAAATAGCTTGTGCCATTTTTCCTAACATAAGAGGGAAAGGGCAATGCCAAGAATAGGGACGGTATTCAGGAAGTTGAACAAAATCATAACAAATATAATAACAATATTCTTTGGCGACACAATTTAAAGTGGGATGAAAAGTCGAAGGCATCTTTTCTGCCGATAAGATACGTAAATCTGTAGGAAGCAAACTATTTAAACTGAGAATAAATTTTTGTAGATCTGTAATCGACTTGGTTGTTAAAAAATTGACTATTTGCCCTCTTGCATGTACACCTTTGTCTGTACGGCTTGCTGCCTGCAAAGAAATTGTATGTTGCAGTATTTGTTCCAATTTGTTTTGAAGCGTTTTTTCAACGCTTGGGCCGGCAGGAGTTTTTTGCCAGCCAAAGTACGCCTGTCCATCATAAGCAATCTTCAATTTAATATTTTGCATACTTTTAGAGAGACTCAAGTTGGATGGGGTTGTGTAGTCCAAAAAAGTAAAATGCCTTCTAAAAATCTTTGAACTGCAATCAAAACAAGCACCATTCCAATCATTCTCTCACAGGCCATCAATCCACTTTCTCCTAAGAAAGATTTGATTTTCTTTGAAAAATACAGAATGATTACGGACAAAATCCAAGCGATCAAGATTGATGCTAGCATAATGGATTGGTAAGGTTCAAGATGAGCATATAACATAATGGTTGCCATTAAACCAGGCCCAGCAATCAGTGGAATGGCTAAAGGAAAAATGAATGGCTCCCCTTGAGGAAGGTTGGCTCGTGGGCTATCATTTGCAGTAAAAAGAATCTTGATAGCAATCAGAAATAAAATAAGCCCTGAAGAAAGACGCACGGTTGTTTCTGATAAATCGAGAAAATTAAAAATAAACTCTCCTATATAATTAAAAAAAATCATTGCGATAAGAGCTATGAGCATTTCTCTAAAAATAATTTTAGATTGATGTCTACGATCGAGCTCTTTGACCATGGTTTGATAAGAAGAAATATTCCCAATAGGGTCCATGATAAAAAAAAGAACAAGTGCAATGTTAAAGATATTCATTCTCATACTCCTGGAAAGGGCTTCTCAAGGTTTAAACAGCGAATAGAAGAGTTAAAAACAAACCAGATCCTTGAACGATCATTTGAATGGCGATCATGGCAAGTAACATCCCCGTTAATTGTTCTAAGGCTGCTAGACCACGTTTACCGAGAAATATTTGTAAATAAGGGGCTGTGACTAAGACGGTAGTAATTCCAACCCACGCTAACAAAATGGCACATAACATTTTTAAGTCGTTAGCTTCTTCTTTGGAATAAAGCATGATCATTGTGAGGAGCCCAGCACCTGATAAAAGAGGGGTGGCGATAGGAACAATAAATGGGGCTTGTTTGGGTGTGTCCGTTTTCGTTTTCAATCGATCAGAAAAAATCATTTTAAGGGCGACAATGAAAAGAAGAATGCCTCCGCTAATTGTCAAAGCATAGTTTTGAATTTGAAAACTTGTAAGGAATATCTCGCCTAAAAACAGAAAAAGAATCGCTAAAATCATCGAAAATATCGATTCACGAAATAAGATCTTTTGCTGTTGCTTAATTGAATAGTCTTTAATAAGGGTAATAATGGTAGGACAATTGCCGATAGGATTAGTAACAATAAAAAAAATCATCGCAAGTTGAATAACAGACACGATTAA
The DNA here is from genome assembly GCF_001950615.1 of Candidatus Protochlamydia sp. W-9. Classification (NCBI taxonomy): domain Bacteria; kingdom Pseudomonadati; phylum Chlamydiota; class Chlamydiia; order Parachlamydiales; family Parachlamydiaceae; genus Candidatus Protochlamydia; species Candidatus Protochlamydia sp. W-9. Next base: position 28,254 of record NZ_BCPZ01000127.1, on the reverse strand, counting down.
CCTTCACCTGAGAATCATATTGGAAAAATACCATAACATTGGCGGGGTTTTAGAGCAAGGATTATTACCCAGATCGACAGGGTGTGAATGAGAGCTTATACATTCAATATTTAAATAATGAATAAATATTTTATGTATAAGCTTAGATTAGAGTTTAACGTCTCATCAGAATGAAAATGCCTGACAAAAGAGCTAAAATTCCCATTAATAAAGGAGGCAAAACTAATCCTCCAACGATCGAGACTAATCCAACTAAAATCAGATAAATAGCAAGTAAAAAGAAACCAATATTGAACGAGCGATTAAATAACATAGATTACTCCTTTGTTTAAATGAATATTTTTTATAGAAATAAATTTAAAAAATAGCAATCTATTTCGCATTTGTGCTTTATTTTATTTGTTATGCTATCATTTATAATGTATATTAATTATTTGTTGTGATTGATAGTTGGAAAGGATGGTATGCCTAATATTTAATTGTTTATTATTTAATTAATTATTATCGATTTGTAAAAAATATTGAATATACTTTGCCTTTTATAAAAAATGCAATCGTTGGAGAAAGTTCATTTAATGTAAAATCTATGCTAGATGAATTTTTTATTATAGAAATTAACGTTATAGCGTTACGCATGACAATAATCCCAACCTCAAGCTAAAAGAAGATTTTAAGCCCTAATCTTTCAAAAAATAGCTATTCTTATCGCCGTCGCCCAAGTCTGTGATTGCAGCTGTTTATAATTTTTTCAACTTCAAAGCTGAATCAAAAAATTTAAAGGAATTTAGAGATTGTTTCATTAAAGAGGAAATCAAAATGCTTGCATGGGTAACAAATTATTTTATAGTTGAAAAACTTCAAATTAGAGCTATGTTTAAAGATTTTATTCAACTTAAGGGAATTTAATTGCGACAGAAAATGACCAGATCTATTTGAGATGCTTGTCAAAGATTTTTAAGTGGACAGGCTTAAATTCATTCAATCAGTAAACTGTAGGCTTAATCTTCAATAAAGCATGTTTGATTCTGGGCAAAGCGACAGTAATGTCAGATTGTTTACCAAAAGCACTAAAGCGCAAAAAACCTTCTCCAGCCGATCCAAATCCACTACCTGGGACGCTGACAAGTTGCGATTGTTTAAGTAGGATTTCAAAAGCTTCCCAAGACGTTAGTTGTGGGAAATGAACCCATAAATAAGGAACATTTTCTCCTCCATACACCTTATATCCACACTCTTCAAAAGCTTTTTTAAGGATATTGCTATTCTTCATATAATAGCTGGAAAGTTCGTCAATGGCTTGCAATCCCTCTTTTTGCAGGGCGGCTAATCCTCCTGCTTGGGCAATATTTGAGGCGCCATTAAAAAAAGTGCAGACAATTCGCTCCCAATCTTGTTGAACTGAATGACCATCTTCAAAACGCAATTGTTTTGGAACAACACTCCAACCTAAGCGAACACCTGTGAATCCAATCATTTTAGAAAAAGAGCCTACTTCAATGGCCACTTCTTTCGCCCCTTCAATTTCATAGATTGAACGAGGGATATGTGAACTTCTGACGAAGCTTGCATAAGCAGCATCGAAAATAATGATAGATTGGCGCTTTTTGGCAAATTGAACTAATTCCCTTAATTGTTCGTTTGTTGCAGCACTGCCCGTTGGATTATTAGGAGAACAAAAATAAATCAAATCTGTTTTTGGTAAGTTTGCTAAGTCAGGAAAAAAATTATTTTCAGGTAAACAACTCATATAAGTTATTCTCTGATATTGTTTAGTAGATGTTTGAAAGAAGGATGCTTGTCCATTAATCACACCGGTATCTACATAAGCAGGATAAGTAGGATTTTGTACGGCGATAGTTGCATCTGATCCAAAAAGAATTTGCAAACGACCCACATCACATTTAGATCCGTCTGAAACAAAAACTTCTTGAGGATCAATTTTACCTTGGTAATACTGCTCAGCAATCGCTTCTCTAAGAAGTATCGAACCCTGTTCTGTTCCATAACCCCTGTAAGTTTTTTCTGAGGCTAATTGTTTGGCAAAATTTTGCATCGCTTCAGAAATATAAAGAGGGATGGGTTGCGTAGTGTCACCGATGCCTAAATTAATTAATTGAGCGGAAGGATGTTTTTTTAAAAATTCATTTTTCCTTCGATTGATTTCTGGAAATAAATACCCTGATTGGAGTTTTGTCAAATGCACATTACGCTTAACCATGAGAGACCCACTCTTGCGGAAGTTCATTAAGAATTTGAGCTAGCTTTTGAGAATGATTCTGACTGAGATCACATAAAGGGAGACGGCAGGAACCTGCTGGCAGTTTATTTAAAGATAAGGCCGCTTTAATCGGAATTGGATTGGTTTCGATAAAAGCAGTTTTGATGAAAGAATAAAGTTGGTTATGTATTATTCGTGCTTTTTTGAAATTTCCATTTAGTGCCGCATTCACTAGAGATTTCATTGCGGCAGGAACTAAATTGCTGACAACAGAAATAATGCCATGCCCTCCCAAAGCAATCATAGGAAGAGTTAAAGCATCATCACCAGATAAAATAGCAAAGTTAGGATGAGATTGGCGAAATGCTTCGATGACATCCATGATTTGATTGATATCTCCGGATGTTTCTTTTACGCCAATAATCGAAGAAAGAGTGCTGATTCGTTTAAGCGTATGCGTTTGAATATTTTGTCCCGTTCGACTTTGAATGTTATAGAGACAAATCGGAAAAGAGACTGCTTGATTAATCGCTTCAAAGTGTTTGAATATTCCTTCTTGAGTTGGTTTATTATAATATGGGGTGACAATCAACGCAGCATCAGCACCCATTTGTTTGGCTTGAAGAGTTTGTTCAATTGCTTGTTGCGTTGAATAGCTTCCAGTGCCAACAATCACTTTTATTCGGCCTTGAATTTCTTCTAATGCTATTTCAATAATCCGTCTTTTTTCAATTTGTGTTAACGTAGGGGATTCTCCAGTTGTTCCTAAGACGACAACCCCATCTACCTGATGGTGAAGTTGAATTTGAATGAGCTTTTTTAACCCTTCTTCATCTAATTGACCAGTTGGAGTAAAAGGGGTAATTAAGGCTGTATAAAGACCTTTTAAATACATATTTTGCTTCGGTTAAACTGTCTAAAATACTAAATCTTCAATAGTAAAAAAACCTTGTTTATCTTTCAACCATTCAGCTGCTTTGATGGCTCCCATAGCAAAACCTTCGCGATTTCTTGCTTCATGAGTGAGGATAATTGTATCCGTTGGGCTATCAAAATAAAGGGTATGCGTACCAGGCATATGTCCGCATCGAATGCTACTAAATTTCAATGAATAGTGGGGTAAAACTTCTTGGATGTTTTTAATTAAGGCTTTCGCGGTTCCTGACGGTGTGTCTAATTTTTTGTTATGATGAAGCTCGACTCCAGCAATATCAAATTCTTCAAAAGGACGGATTAATTGAGCTGCATAAGAGACTATTTGTTTAAATAATTGAATACCAATTAAGAAATTAGGCGAATACAAGCAGCCGGTCGTACTGTTTTGAATTTGTTCGCGTGCTTGCTCTAATTGATCTTCCCATCCTGTTGTTCCAATGACAATAGGTTTATTTAAGACAATACTCCAATTGATATGATCCAAAACAACCTCGGGATGACTAAAGTCAATTAATACGTCTACCCCCTCTAATTTTTTTTGAAAATCGTTATTCTCACGTGTGATAATAGCAATGATTTCATGTCCTTTTTCCAAAGCTATTTTTTCAATTAATTGCCCGATCTTTCCATATCCCAATAAACCAATTTTCATTTTTGGCCCTTTTTTTTATTTATTGAGACTTTTTCTGATTTTTTATTAATAGCACTCCACAATTGATTCATTTTCATTTTTTGCTGAGGTAACAAAGAAGTTAAAACAACAAAACAATCATCATTAACTTTAAAAGCCGATTGTGTCCAATTAGCGGAGCCATTAATTAAAGTATCCTCATCTATATAAGCAAATTTATGATGTAATAGACCTTGGCCTGTGCTCAATCGAATGGGAATTCCTGCATTGGCTAGCGAATTTACAACTTTTGCGCTAGCTCCTTTTCCCGAATAACGATCAATCACAACTTCCACTTTGACGCCACGTTTTGCTGCCTGGATAAGCTCTTGAGTTAAGTCAGATCTTGTCCAGGTAAACATTGCGACTTTAATAGTTTTTTTTGCAGATTGAATTAACTGCAAAATGCGATTAACCGCTTGTTGATCATCTGGAAGGAGCCAAAGCTCTAGGTTTTGTTGACCTAGCTGCGCTTGGCAATGCATGAGTTTTTTACTATTTCCCTCTTCGTCCATACTCAATGTTTTTTCGAACAAAGCCTGGCCAAGAGAAGGATGTTCAAAAGCAAAAACTAAGTTTCCATGAACATTCAAGGAATCGGTTGTCATGTTAGCAGAACCCAATAAAATTTTTTCTTTATCTACGATTAAGATTTTTTGATGCATCAACCCAGCAGAAATTCTTTTCACAATAGAGGCTTTGGGGATTTTTCGAGAAATTCCAACAGAAGCTTTGGCGTCACAAACAATATGAACGGAAATTCCTTCGTCTACTTTTTGATTAAGAGCTTGAATCACTTCGGGATTCATCAATGAATAAATCGAAAAGGTAATTGACTGTTTAGCATTTTGAATAGTAGAAAGATAAAGTTGTGTTAAATCATCTTCCGTTTGGTTGGAATAAAACTGAATGGTATCAGAAGTAATAAGAATAGAAGCTGGGGTAGTGTAAGCAATTTCTTGGTTGCGAGAAGGGGAAGTTACTTGCTTTTCATCGGACAAAAATTGATAGATAGCAAAGACAAGTAAAGCAAGTAAGCTACTGATTGAAGATTTCTTTAATTTGGATAATTTAAAAATAGGTGTAGTTTGTTTTTTGGACATTAAATAATTTCCATTAAAGCATTTTGAAGGCTAGTATATCTTTTTTGAACATCATCTTTTTTGACAGCAATTGCTAAAGCTTTTTTAGTGCCAACCAAAACAACAAGCTTTTTTCCTCTTGTAATGCCTGTATAAAGTAAATTGCGATGAAGTAACATAAAATGACTTGTATGAACTGGCATGACAACGCAAGGACACTCGCTTCCTTGGAATTTATGAACGGAAATAGCGTAAGCTAAAATCAATTCATCTAAATCAGTATAATCGTAAACAACTTCTTTATCTTCAAATTGAATTAAAACTTGCTGTTCTTCTGAATCAATGTTGAGAATATAACCAATATCTCCATTAAAAACTTCTTTTTGATAGTCATTGCGAATTTGCATGACTTTATCACCCACTTGAAATTTTTGTCCTCCTCTAAAAAGAGCGTGCTCTTTTGGATTAAGAATCATTTGTAGGGATTGATTGAGGTGTTCTGTGCCAATTAACCCTTTTTTCATGGGGGCCAATACTTGAATATCTTGATTAGGATTAAATCCATAGCGATTAGGAAGTCTTTGGGAGACCAATTTGACTATGGTATTTAAAACTTCCTCATTTTCCTGACATTCGATAAAGAAAAAATCACTGTTTTGTCCATTATAAAGGCTGGGAAACATTCCTTTATTGACTCGATGGGCATTTGTAATAATGTGAGAACCTGCCGCTTGTCTAAAAATTTCTTTTAATGTCGTTACAGAGATTGTAAGAGATGTAATCATGTCACTTAAGACGTTACCCGGCCCTACGCTCGGTAATTGGTGAATATCCCCAACAAAAATCACTCGCGTGTGGTCGGGTAGCGCTTTTAAAAGGCTATACATTAAAAACGTATCAATCATGCTGGCTTCATCGATAATGATTAAGTCGCAATCTAAAGGATTTTCTCGATTTCGTTTAAAACCTCCTGTTGATTTGAAATCATATTCCAGAAGGCTGTGAATCGTAGAGGCTTTTCGTTTGGTAATTTCGCTCATTCGTTTAGCTGCTCTTCCTGTTGGAGCTGCTAACAAAATTTTTTGAGTTAGAATCGCAGTGATCTGTAAAATTGCATTTGTAATTGTGCTTTTTCCTGTTCCTGGGCCACCTGTAATAATATGTAATTTTGTCGAAATTGCTTTGGCAACGGCTTCTTTTTGGTTAGGAGCTAATTCAATTTTTAATTGTGCCTGTACCCATTCCACAGCTTTTTCTTTATTAATTGAACGAAAGGTACTGACCCCATTTTTGAGTCTTTTAAGCTCTCGTGCAATTCCTGTTTCGGCAATAAATAATGGCTTGATCCAAATAAAGTCCCGTATTTTCCCTTCATGAATTAATTGAGCGAGTATAATTCGTTCTTCACTCTGAAGCCCTTCGAGTCTTTTTTCAATCAAATCTGCTTTTACTTCTAAATGAGTTTCAGCCTCTTTTAAAAATTCATCGACCGGATAGCAAACATGCCCATCTCCCGATAATTGAGATAAAACATACTCAATTCCTGCTCCAATTCTTTGTTCTGAATCTTTAGAAATGCCCATTTTTTGAGCAACTGTATCAGCAGTTTTAAAGCCCACTCCAAAAATATCTCTAGCCAAGCAATAAGGATTATCTTTAAGTTTTAAAATGCTTTGCGAACCATATTTTTTGAAAATTTTTTGAGCAAATGCTGGACTAACGCCATGCCCTTGAAGAAAAATCATTACATCTCGAATCGATTTTTGTTCGATCCAACAGGCTTGAATTTTTTCAACTCGTTTGGCTCCCAGTCCTTCAATTTCTAATAGCCTTTGGGGAGACTCTTCAATAATTTTTAGAGTGTCTATTCCAAAAATATCTACAATGCGAGTGGCGTATTTCGGTCCAATTCCTTTAATCAAGCCAGACCCTAAATATTTCTTGATCCCTAAAATATCGGCGGGCGCTTCGACTCGGAAACTAGATATTTCAAATTGTCTTCCATGAATGAGATGCGTTTTCCAGTTTCCGTTACAGCGAATCGTTTCTCCTGGCTGAATACCTGGCATACATCCAACAATGCAAGTTAATTCACTTTGTTTTGGTTGTTGGAGCTGTGCAACGGTATATCCATTTTCTGAATTATGAAATGTCAATCTTTCAACGTAACCGCAGATTTGTTCCATCGTTGCCTTTTATTCTGCCCGGTATTGATAACGAACACTTTGAATATAACGAAAAGTTTTATTCTTTATTCAAATACTTCATCGAATTAAAAACTTGATTAATCATTATAACGCAATTTTAGTTTTTTTGCTATTAGTGCTTGCTTTAAGGTAATTTAAAAATGAAACTTACCAAAAATAAATGTTTGTCATCGATTTTTTTTAATCATTAAAAATTTAATTTTGTTTGTTAAAATAAAAAATAGATTTCTCAAACCTTCTTCGATGCAAATTTAAATTAAATTCCTTATAATAATGGTTTGATTAAGGAGAATAAAGGATGCCTATTTTTAATAAAGAAAGTTTAGAAAATCTGAGACAACGAGTCGATTTAGTCGAAGTATTATCTTCTCATATTGAACTTAAGCGCAGTGGAGCTTCTTATAAAGGTCTCTGTCCGTTTCATGATGAAAAATCTCCTTCTTTTATCGTTCAAAAAGGAGATTCTCATTATCATTGTTTCGGTTGCGGGGCACATGGAGATGCAATTCAATTTTTGATGTCCCATCAAAAGCTCAGTTTTGCCGAATCAGTTGAACATTTAGCTCAACGCTTTCAGGTTCGTTTAGAACTAGTGGAAGATCGAGAAGAAAAAAAAGGGGTAACTAAAGCTTTTTTAAAGTTAGCATTAGAGACTGCTTCTCAGTTTTTTCATTATTGTCTGCTCTATTCAGAAGAGGGGCATGAAGCATTAAATTATCTTTATAATCGAGGCATTGATTTAGATTTTATTTGCCATTTTCAAGTGGGATTGGCTCCGAAAACAGCAGGGATTTTTCGTAAATTTATGCAGGCAAAAGGAATCAAAGATGACTCGTTATTAGAAGCTGGTTTGTTGAGCGTGAATAAAGATGGCCAAGTCAGAGAGTTTTTTAATGATCGCATTCTTTTTCCCATTCACCACCATTCTCAAGGAGTGATTGGTTTTTCAGGAAGGAAATATAAGGAAGAAACATTTGGAGGAAAGTATATCAATACTCCAGAAACTTCCCTATTTAAAAAATCTCGTGTTTTATTTGGATTGAATTATTCTCGTCGCAGAATAGCAAAAGAGCGCAAAGCCATTATTGTAGAAGGACAAATTGATGCCCTTCGTCTCATTCAAATGGGATTTAATTTAACAGTGGCAGGGCAAGGAACAGCATTTGGTGAAGGGCATGTTCAAGAACTGATCAATTTAGGTGTGAATCAAGTTTTTTTAGCTCTCGACTCTGACCTTGCTGGGCAAGAAGCAACAAGCAAAATTGGCCATCTTTTTCAAAAAGAGGGGATTGAAGTTCGCATTGTGCAATTGCCAGTTGGGGGAGATCCCGATAGTTTTTTGAGAGAGCAAGGACCTGAAGCCTTTTTAGAATTGCTCAAAAATAGCTCTGATTATTTGAACTTTTTAATTAAACATCTCTCCCAAGACTTAAATTTAGATTCTCCTGCCGCTAAAAATGAGCTAGTTCAAAAAGCGACTAAGCTTATTCGTGAATGGGATCATCCTCTCATGGTTCATGAAACTCTTCGGAAATTAGCCCATCTCATGAAAGTACCCGAAGAAATTATCGGTGTGGGCAAAAATCATTTACCCAATATTTATATTAAAAAATCTGCAAGCGTTGGGGCGCAAACGATTGACCCTGACCGAATTTTAGAAACGGATCTTTTAAGATGGCTTTTATTACTGGGTCAAGAACAGACAAAGCTGGTTGAAATAGTCAGAACAAATTTATTAAAAGAAGATTTTCGCGTTGCCATTTGTCAAAAAATTTATGATATCTATCGTAATAATTATGAGAATCAACGCTCCTGTGATTTATTATCGCTAGCGATTGACTTAGATGATGCAGAGGGACAGTTGGTTTTATCAGACCTATTGCAAAAAAAGGTGAACAAAGAAAAAGCTGAGCAATTGCTAATTGAAACGGTCAAAAAAATATTAGATCGAAATTGGATGCACAAAAGAGAGGAAATTAAAATTAAAGTGCAAAGCGGCCATTGCTCAGACGATGAGGTGATGGAGTTGATTAAACAGTTTGATGAGTTAAAACGAAATTCCCCTATTGTCAAATGAATGAATGCAATCATTTAGTTTTTTATGATGGAGAATGTGGACTTTGTGATTCACTTGTTCAGTTTTTGATTAAAATCGATCATGATAAACAATTTGCCTTTGCTCCCTTACAAGGTGAAACTGCTAAGCAGCGCCTTTCTCACTTACCTTTTACCGCTAGAAATATTGACACTCTCATTTTTATTGAAAATTTTAAAAGTCCTCATTTCAAAATCTGTATTAGCAGCCAGGCCGTTTTTAGGATTTGTTGGTTAATTGGAAAAGGATGGACCTTTCTAGGGTTGTTATATTTTTTTCCTTCTTTTTTATTTGATTGGATCTATCGTTTAGTGGCCCGTTATCGCCATCGCTTCATGTCTAAAGCAGAGTGCCCTTTGCCTTTATCAGATCAAAAAGATCGTTTCTTTCCTTAAAAACAAGTTGTCTCTAAATGATATTTAAATAAGTTTACACTTTGGTCGGCTCCAAAAATTTACATTAGGTAAAGTTGGTATAAAAAAATTTAACTAAAACCTTGCGTTTACCTCAGGGTACTGTGTTGAAGAAAAATACGTAACGGTTAGGAATTTCTAATACAATAGGCTTTTCTCAAGCTGCTGTCATTTTTAATGGATCTAGCAGCTATAACTTGGTGTTTAAAATTTTGCATGAGGCAAACGCTAATTTTAAATTCATAACTTTAGAATTTGAAGTGCTAATAGGGAAGTCCACAGAAGTGTATTTCAAAAGAAAATGAAAAAGTCTAAGCCCTTTACGTTAAGTTCTTTGGGTCGATAGGTAGAAACTATACAATTCGATCTGATTTGAGCTCATCAAGGGAAAATCCAGGAGAAAATGAAGCGGCTAGAATGTCATTGAATAATGGCCGTTTACACGCCATCCATCAAGGGTAAAATGAAAGGTTAAACTTATTGATATTTATTTAGTTCTTGAACGGGCAACAAAAAACTATTTATCTTTTCAGCAAATAGCTGCTCAAAAAATTCTTACAAGAATCTAAGTTGTCAATCTAGGAATGATAAGAAATTCCGAAGTAACTTATTGTATTTCCTCAAATCCTCATCAGGATGGATCGTACCATAAAAATCAACATAAGTTTTATGAGTTTAGCAAAATCTATAAGGGAATATTATCTAAAAAAATAGTACTTATTCTAATAATTACTTAGTGCTTACATTAGGAGTAAATTATATTTTAACTTCCCTATAAATGATCAATCATAGCTCTATCATTTTGATAGAGCTTAATTTAATAGTGAGTTTTTTTCTTGGATTTTGCTGAAATCTAACATTTCCTCAAAAAAGTTAAATACTTGTTTGAGTAAAGCTAAGCGATTATCTCGAATTTGCGGTTCATCAGCCAAAATTTTGACTTGTTCAAATAAGTCAGCTAAAGCGGGTTGTATTGTTGCAATCAAAGCATAAGCTTGATTGTAATCTTTTTTCTTAATAGCTTCTGCAAAAGCTTTTTGTTGCCTATCGAGTAAGGAGTAAAGTTTTTGTTCAGCAGACTCTTTTAATAATTCAGCAGATATATTTGACGTTTGGTAACCGTTTAACTGACCTTTTGCCCGTTTATAAACCTCATAAAGCGAATGAAATTGGCTAGCAGAACCCTGTCGAAAATTATGAAGCGCTTTCACACGACAAAAAGTGTCATAGATGTCTTGACAACCATTTGCTAAGCTAGCTTCAATTTCATCTTTATGAAATCCATAATCTTGGAAAACGGTTTTAATACGATTTGTAATAAAACTTAAGATATCTTGAATCATTTGCTTTTTGTCTTTCACAATATGAGTCGGAAAATGGCTGATACATTTCTCTAAACATTCTTCTAAATGCAGGGAATATTGGCCTTTAATTAACATTTTAATGACTCCCAACACCTGTCTTCGGAGGGCATAAGGATCACTTGAAGACGTCGGTTTAAGACCAATGCTAAAGCAGCCAATTAAGTTATCCAATTTATCTGCTAAACTAATAATGGTTCCCGTTTCTGTTTCAGGAAGAGGGGCATTTTCTCCTCTTGGCATCCAGTGTTCATCAATAGCTTGTGCAATTTCAGCCTCTTCTCGATTGGCAAGAGCATAGTAACGGCCAATTGTTCCTTGCAATTCAGGAAATTCATAAACCATATTAGAAGCTAAATCAGCTTTACTTAATAAAGCTGCACGTTCGATTAAAAGAGGCGTGCTAATGCTGAGAAGTGTTTGTAAAACTTTAGCATGTTGGATGATTCGCTCTACTTTTTGATAAACAGTGCCTAATTCTTTTTGAAATGTGACTTTTTTCAGTTTTTCATTAAAAGAGGCTAAAGGGACTTTTAAATCTTCTTCATACAAAAAAACACCATCGGATAAACGAGCAGAAAGTACTTTTTGATTCCCTTGCTTGATTTGTTCCGTAGGGATAATATTCGCCGTAATCACAAAAAGATTCTTTAGTGTTCCATTTGGATCAGTGACAGGGAAATATTTTTGATGCTCAACCATTTCAGAAATTAAAACTTCTTTAGGCACTTTTAAAAATTCTTCACGAAAAGTAGAAATTGTTAAATAGGGCCATTCTACTAAATTAAGCACTTGAGGAATCACACGATCCTTTTCAATAATTTGGATTTGTTCTTGTTTTTCTAAATTCGACAATTGCTCAAGAATCGATTCTTCGCGTTCGTGGGGATCGGCCATCACAGAATGTTGATGAAGACTTTTTAGATAGTTTTTTGCATGGTCAAGATGAATTGCTTGGGGAGATAGCTGTCTATGTCCATAAGTTATTCTGTCCGAAAAAAGATTTCCAATGGTAAAAGGAATGATGTCTTTTCCAAATAAAGCTAAAACCCATTCTAAGGGCCTTGCGTAAGTTATTTCTAAATCTGCCCAGCGCATTTTCTTGGGAAAGTCTAAACTACCAATTAACAAAGGAAGTTTTTCTGCTAAAATAGAGGCTGTTGCTCTCCCTTCTTGTTTAACTGAACCAAACAAGTAGTTAATCCCTTTAATGGGGCGAATTTCAATTCCACTAATTTCATGATTTTGGATTGCGGATAATGTTGGAGCAGTCATTCCTAACGAGCGGAAAAAACCTTCTCCAGCGACTTTGATCGTTCCATCAACTTGATACGCTTGCTCAACAGGCGGCCCTTTTTTTTCAATTATTTGAGAAGGTTTACCCTTAGAGAGTTGGTAAATGTAAACAGCAATTCTTCGAGGGGTGCCATAAACGGCAATACGTTCAAAAGAAATGCCTTCTTTTTCGAGTAAAGAACGAATTGCACGTTCTAAATTTTGGCCTCCTATTGAGACAAACGAAGCTGGTAATTCCTGAGAGCCAATTTCAATAACAAAATCGTCCGTATCGTAAGGATGAACATTAATTAAACCTTCAGCTATTTTAGAGCAGGTTTGAGAAATTGAAAACGAGGGGTTAACATGTTTAAGTAAGGGAAAGCCCTGCTCTTCGCGACTTTTTATGTAACTTTCTGCCACTTGTTTCGCTAATTCTCTAATCCTGCCAATATAACCCGTTCTCTCTGTCACAGAAATGACTCCACGTGCATCAAGTAAATTGAATGCATGGGACGCCTTCATGACAAAGTCATAAGCAGGGATAGGGAGGTTATTCGCAATCAATTGTTTCGCTTCGTTTTCATAATCATCAAAATGTCTGAACCACATCGAAGTAGACGCTTTTTCGAAATTGTAATGGCTCCATTCTACTTCGTTACGTTGATAAACATCTCCATAAGTCAGTTCATCATTCCATTTTAAATCAAAGATGCTATTGACTTTTTGAAGATACATCGCCAATCGCTCTATTCCATAAGTGATTTCACCTGTAATAGGCCTTAGGTCAATACCTCCAATTGCCTGGAAATAGGTAAATTGTGTGATTTCCATTCCATCCATCCAGACTTCCCATCCAAGCCCCCAAGCGCCCTGGGTTGGAGCTTCCCAATCGTCATGCACAAAACGGATGTCATGTTCTTGAAGATTAAATCCTAAAGCTTCTAATGATTGTAAATACAATTCCTGCATATTCAAAGGCGATGGTTTTAAAATGACTTGATATTGGAAATAATGTTGTAAACGATTCGGATTTGTTCCATAACGTCCATCAGCAGGTCTTCGGCAAGGCTCAATATAAGCTGCGCGATACGGCTCTGGTCCTAAACTTCGTAAAAATGTCGCTGGGTTAAAAGTTCCTGCTCCAACTTCTAAGTCATATCCTTGATGGATGATGCATCCTTGTTTTTCCCAGAAGGTTGATAATGTGCGTAAGAACTCTTGAAATGTTAACATAAAAATCCTGCAGGCTAAAGTTGAGCCATTTAAATCAAATGCGGTTTTAATTGAATTTGTTATGGGAAGAGCTTAATTAACCAGTGATTTTATCACAATAGTCGAAGTATCCTTTCTTTTTTGAAAAGTTTTCTCTTTTATCCCTTTAAATTTAAAATTTTTTGATCAAAAGCACTACTGAAGTTTACTCATCATTTTAATTTCTTGATTAAAAGTGTGCAGGCTAGGAGAAGGCAAAATTGAAAAATTTAGGCTGTATATTTGACACAGCCTAAATAAATGAAAGTTAATTGCAGTTTTTGCAAGCTAATAAAATTCCAGAAGATTGAGTTTCACCGTCGAAATTGAGAACAACGGATGTGCCAGCAGAATTGCTATATTTTTCGCGCTTATTTTTACATCTGCAATTAGCAAATGCATCATTTGTTGTCTCTTTTGGTTCAGTGCTACTTGCATAGGCACAAACTAAATTAAAAGCAACTAATGTCATCAAGCATAAAATTTTCTTTAACATCGTTTACTCCGCGATTTTATTATTCAGCTAAAACTATAAAACTAATTAAGTATAAGTCAAATTTAAACAAATATTAACAATAGTTTAAAGTAGCCTTTACAATCAATAAAATAAGCAAATCTCTAGATTTATATTTTTAATTGAGCTATAAATATTGAATAAAACTTTTTAAAAAATCGATTTTTTCAAGTTTAGACTAATTTAGACTAATAAAATACCAGGTTGTTCTTAAAAAACCTGACTAATATGGCTTATTATGGATTACGCAGATTTTGATCATCAAAAACTAGTTGAATGGCTTAAAACACATGGAGAGAAAGAGTTTCATGCTAAGCAAATTTTAAATTGGATTTATCAGAAAGGGGTTTTGTCTTGGGATAAAATGTCTAATTTAAGCCAATCTTTACGAGAAAAACTAGCGAAGCATATTAGATTACCTGTTTTAGAATTAGTGCGTTATACTGAATCAATTGATCAAGAAACCGTTAAATTCTTATGGCGTTTACGAGATGGAAATTTAGTAGAGTCTGTTTTAATTTTATCCGGAATTCGTCGAACTGTTTGCGTGTCTTCTCAGGTAGGCTGCCCAGCTAAATGCGCCTTTTGTGCTTCTGGCCAGCAAGGTTTTTTTAGAAATCTTAGACCGACTGAAATTATTGAACAGATTTTGCAAATTAATGCTTGGCTTTCTAGCAAAGGAGAAAAAGTTTCGCATGTTGTTTATATGGGAATGGGAGAGCCGCTTAAAAATTATGAATCTGTTATTGCCTCCATTAGAGTATTAAGTCACCCTGACTTTTGTAATATTTCTCAAAGAAGAATCACAGTTTCTACAGTTGGAGTCGTGGAAGGTATCAAACGTTTATCTAAAGAGGGATTAAAGGTTAATTTAGTCCTATCCCTGCATGCTCCTAATCAACATATTCGTAAAAAAATCATCCCCTATGCTCGAAAATATCCTTTAGAAGAAATATTAGAGTCAATGGATGAGTATGCCCAAAAAACTAAACGAGACATTACCTTCGAATACACTTTACTAGCGGGTATTAATGATCATCCCGATCATGCTCATGAATTGGCACACTTATTGAAAGGGAAACAATGTACAGTTAATCTGATTCCTTATAACCCGATTCCAGGATTGCGGTTAAAGAGACCAGAGAAAAAAGCGATTAAACAGTTTCGAAGTGTCCTTTATGGATCGCATATTGTCAATACCTGCCGTTATACGAAAGGAGACGATATTGGAGCGGCTTGTGGTCAGCTTGCCTTACAAGAACGAGAGGGGCAAACAGGGCTTCCTATGTTAAAAGAAGTCGCATTTGGATCTTAAATGAACATGCTATACGACAATATACATTTATATTTTTTAATTTGATATAATAAATATATATGCTAAAATAATATTGATGTATATTGGTATTAAGTTGGTTTTAAAAACTAACTAAAAAACAAAGTTTACAAACTCGGTTTGTCTATTTATGACTGAATTAAACAGTAGTAGATAAACGAGAGATTAATTTGATTTTTAAAATCTAATAAGTGGTTAAAATGGATACTGGATTTGTTACACCAGATTGGTCAAACGCTCTTCCATCTTATACACAAGATGAATATCTTCCTGCCATTAAAAAAGCTGGGGGAGAAGCTTTTGCTGAGCCAGCTTCTGACATTGATCAGCTGTTAACACGCAAAGACAGTGTGTCAGCGTTTGCGGCAGAATCTTTATTCAATCACCTAGAAGAAAATGTTTCTCCTCTAAAAGAACACTATTTTACTGTTGGAGTGAATTCAAAAGTAAATAATGTTCAGAAACAAGTCATTCCTTCTATGGAAGATGAGGCTAAAATCCAAGAAAAATTAACTGAAAGTCTCAATTCTCTTCAAAGTAGTTTTCAACAACTCGTTCAACAAATTAGGCAACAACAATTTTAAGGCCTTTTTGAATGTCCTACGATCCCAAAAAAATTGACCTCTTTCCGACCCTGCCTGGCGTTTATTTAATGAAAAATGAAGAGGGAGAAGTTTTATATGTCGGAAAAGCTAAGAATATACGCCAAAGAGTGAAACAATATTTTGTTCCCGGTCGAGATGGGCGACTCATGATTCCCTATTTAGTGGCTAAAATTAACTACATTGAAACGATTGTTGTCACATCGGAAAAAGAAGCTTTATTGCTTGAAAATAACCTTATTAAGCAGCATAAGCCTCGCTATAACGCTTTGTTAAAAGACGATAAAAGCTATATTGCTCTCAAAATTAGCCAAAATGATGCATGGGCTACTGTTCGTTTAGTGCGTTACAAAGGTACGCCAGAGCCAGATGGCCTTTATTTCGGCCCTTATACTAGTGCACAAGCAGCTCGCCAAACATTAGATCTATTAAATAAATTATTCCCTCTTAGGCAGTGCTCTGATCAAGAATTTGCAAGGCGTACACGTCCTTGTTTACTCTATCAAATGAAGCGTTGTGTAGGCCCTTGTACACAAAAATGCACTAAAGGGGAGTATCAACAACATCTTGATCGAACAATTAAGTTTCTAAGAGGACAAAATAAAGATGTTTTAAAAGATCTTTATGAGGAAATGCGCCTTTTATCAGAACAGTTAGAATTTGAAAAAGCCAACCATCTCTTACGAACCATTCGATATATTGAGAAAACAATTGAAAGTCAATATGTAGATCGCCCTTTAGGACATGATGCGGATGCGATAGGCTTATTTCGTTATGGAGAGCATGTGGTTGTGGTCCTCATGATATTTAGAGGAGGGAAACTTGTAGGATCTCGTCATTTTGAATTTGATAATATTATTGAAGAAGATCATGAGTTGCTAACTTCTTTTCTTCTACAACATTATGAAGGCGCAACTGAAATTCCTTCAGAAATTTTATTGCCAAGTAAAATTTCTGATGAACATCCTGTAGAAGAAATTTTGTCGGCAAGGCGGGAGCAAAAAGTTAATTTACAAATTCCTCAAAGAGGAGAAAAAAAAGCTTTAATTGAGATTGCTCAAAAAAACGCTGAGGCCTTATTTAAAACACAAAAAGATGAAGCCACGCTACGTGAAAAAACATTATTAGAAATGCAAGAGTTGTTATTTCTCACCAATTATCCGACACGAATTGAGTGTTTTGATAATTCTAATATTGCTGGATCAGAACCCGTTTCTTCGATGGTTGCTTTTACAGATGGGCTTAAAGACAGTAAAAGATATCGCACCTATCGTTTAAAAATTGGTTCTAAGCCTGATGACTATGCGGCAATGTATGAAGTATTAACAAGGCGTTACAAGCGAGCGAAAGAAGAAAATGACATGCCAGATTTAGTGGTCGTGGATGGGGGAAAGGGGCAACTAAACATTGCAGTTAAAGTGTTTGAAGAACTTAATATTACAGGAGTAGATCTCCTTGGACTGGCGAAAGAAGCTGGTAGACACGATAAAGGGATGACGGCCGAACAAGTCTTTACCTGTTATCAAAAAGAGCCAATTCTTTTGAAGGCAAATTCTCCTATTTTATTTCTCCTCCAAAAAATTCGAGACGAAGCGCATCGCGTGGCCATTTCTTTTCACCGTAAAAGAAGATCAAAAAAAACACTCAAAAGTGCTTTAGACGATATCCCCGGTATTGGACCTGCCAAAAGAAAAACTTTATTAACACATTTTGGAAGTTTAAAAAAAATTGAATTAGCCGCGGATGCAGAACTGCGTGAAGTAAAGGGAATTTCTGCCGCCAACATTGAAGCAATCCGCACATTCTTTCAAGGAAGAAAAGAGTGATTCATTAAAAGAGCGCTGTAAGCGTATTTATTTTAAAGCCAATCTTTTTAAACAGATTTTTTAGCTCACTTTAGGCGTATTTGCATAAAAAATCTCAATTTTACCTAAATGATTAGTTAGAACAACTTTTTATTTTTTAAGAAAGTATAACTCACTAACTAGGCTTAAAAAATAAATATCTTCAACAAATAAAATTTATTTTTGAATTAGAGTGTAATGAAACATAAAATTATTTAAGTATTTTACGCTTTGGCTATGGCTCGCACTATAGTTCACCTAAATTTATAGATTCAAAAATGTTATGAATTTCAGACAAATTTACCTATGGCTACAGATTAAAAAAAGGCTATAAATCAGACAAATTTTCCCTGTAGCTCTTAGCAAAATTTCGATCTAACTATCTAGACATCTATTTTGTCTGAAATTCACTAAGCTAAGTGTTTTGTCTGTCTTCAGGAGGAAAATATAAAACTATAGTCCCAAGATCTTTATAATATGCATTATAATGTGTGGTTGAAGCTTCCTGATCTACACTGGGCATGCGATTAAATATTGCTTGATATTGAGAAGCCGTATAGTAATTAAAATTTTGATTTTCATCGCAAGTTTCCCAGTGAAATCGAGGATTATGCGGAGCTTCTATGATTCCTCTGAATTCATCTTGCAAATAACAAAAAAATCTCGTCAGGAACCATTTTCCTTTTAATCTTTTATCATTATCTTGATAAATCTGATCAATTTTAGCTGCGATTTTTTTACCTGCGTTTCTTTCTTCCTCCATATATTCGAAGCGCGTTTTTTCCATAAGGTCCATGACGCGTCTAGCTAAAATGTCAATAGGGAATCTATCTGAGCTTCCGGGAAGATAAACATAACGGGTGCCCCAGAAGGTAATACCTTCTTTAACGTGTTCTATAACTGGCTCTAATTCAACAAATTTATCTGTTTGATATAAACTATTTTCTAAATGCATGTGCTTGATCCATTAAATTTTTATTTTGATAATTTTAAAGGGATATCCCAACTTTTTCGTTAAGATAATGCTCAGGTGGTTTTGTATATAATTTAGCTAAAGCAGCAAGATTTTCAAAAGCACTTTTTTCTAATTGAATATCTAACAAACTTAATTTTTTTCGCGCCCAATCCAGACAATTCGAATTTCCTCCCATTATAGAACTTTCGCCGCAGTAGGAATAAGGAATAACAACCCGATTCCTTTCTTCTTCTTTAATGATATCAATGACTTGTTGGACTGTTTCACTTTGCCTCATCCAAATCACTGATCTCGTTTGAAACTTAATTTTTTCTTTAACTTTCGTTTTTACATCTACACCAGTAAAATGGGCAATTCTTGCAAAATATTTACCTTCTTTTATTCCTTCAAAGCAAATTAATGCATGATTACCATAGCACAGCCCATTATTAGTAATCAAAGTTACAGCCCATTGAAACGAACTTACCCTTACTCTTTTATCAAGCTGACTTGGAGCGTTATAAGGTTCTATTTCAACTGTAAAATTCACATTCTTTAATTGTTCTTCTATCTTAGTGAATTCAGCAATATATTTCTCCCTTTGAATTTTAATTCTATTCTTATATTCCCTAAAGTTGTGATAAGAGTTAAGAGCTACGCGTGTAGTTGCTAATATACTAAATAGAGCAGCATTGCTAGGGAAAAGAAGCAGAGACCCTAAACTAAGAATGGATCCTACAGCTGTATTTACAATTACAGCATCTTTAACTGATTCAAATTCTTTTTTTTCAATAATTTGCCAAACTGCAATTTCTTTTGCTAATTCTTCATGATCCGAACAGTTAAAAACAGTAAAAAATTTACTAAAAAATTTGCTTTGTTCTTCTAAACTTAGCTCTTCTATTACTGTTCTAACCTTATCCATAGTTTCCATGCTGCATTGACTAGAACATGTTATGCGCTCAACCGGAACCTGAATACTTATTTTTGATTTTTTATAAAATAATTGCCAAAAAAAATTATTGATTCCACAAAGTAAAGAAATTTCTTTGTCGCCAAACGTTTGGGTGAGAGTTGGTTTTATAAAAATTACTTTATTGTTATCTTCCAAAATAGGCTTGCAATTAAAAACGTAGGAAATGACTTCTTTTGTAAGTTTTGTAATTGCTGGCGGCATTGAAATATTTTTTTTGTTTTGTTGACCATGAGGGTTACAAGTTTGGTACCACAGGTGATCTTGTTCTCTAAATAAGCTAATTGTTTTTCCATTAACTGTCCAAAAATCATGGACTTCCCAATCACTGGTGAAATCTATTTCTATCTCATCATTAATACGCAAAAAACAGGGATTATGATTATGTGTCATATGCATAAAAAATTTCTCCTTATAAACCTTTGCCTGAAAGACAAAGGTTTCTTTTATAACGGTTTATTAATTTAGCATTGTTTAGGGAAAAGCCAGTGAAAAAAAGACTTTGAAGAATCTACTGACTTACCAGTGCTTTTTTTAAAAACTTCTTTTGAAACTTCAGCTGTCAATTCTATTGCTGAAGGGAGAGAATTTATAGCATGATTTTTAGCTGCACCCACGCAACCATCAATACATGGATCTGTAAGATTTCCAACTGAGGGAACATGTTTTTTTACTGAGGTTTTTATAGTTGATCCAACCGCATCCGCTGCTTTATCAATTGCTGAATCTACGTTTGTTTGTAAAGTTGCTTTAACAATAGGTGTGATTTGATCAGCAGTATTGTCAATGCCTTTATTTAAACAAGTTTTTAGAAAATCAGCGTCAAATACGATGTGACTGCAGAATTTTCGGATGCATTACATATAGATGGGGACATATTATCTCCTTATTTAAAAGTTAATAGAAACATTAACAATTTTAGATTTTTAATTAATTAAAATCAATTGTAATTTGTAAAAAATTTAATTCGATTTTATAAATTAGTAATATAAAGTAATATTTATCTATTTAATTTAATATTTTTTTAAATAGATATTTATTAATATTTTTTTTGTTTAATGCTTTTAATTTATTTCTAGAGATAACTAAATGTACACTCGCATTTTGAGGATGTTTACTATCTGATAAACCCAAAAAATTTGATGGGTTAAATGAGCTCACAGCTCACCTATACTCAATAATTTTGGCCCTATAAAAATAACTTCGGCTGATATTCACAAAGAAACATTTTTTTTGTTGCTGAAAATAGAAAGGCTTCTATATAGTTGCGCTTCAATCGATGAGATATTAGCTCAGTTGGTTAGAGCGCCACGTTGACATCGTGGAGGTCAGCTGTTCGAGTCAGCTATATCTCAATCTCATTTAAAATCAATTATGCCTTTTCTTCATTCAAACAAGTCTTTACGTATTCAACGCCGTTCGGTAGCAGAGCTCTTGGCTTCTGTTGTTTCTCAACTTTTTCCTGGAGTATACTTAATGGGGGGAGGAGAGACTTCCTACGGGTTTTATTATGATTTCATCTTCCAACAAAAGGTCGATAATAACCTTGTTTCTCTGATCGAAGTTCATTTAAAAACTTTAATTAAAGAAAATCATCCCATCCAAGCCTTAAGTATGATGCGTGAAAATGCGCAGGCTTTATTTGACCATCATGATCAACCTTTTTTAGCTGAGTTAGCAGGAGAAAAAGAGGAAAACATTGTTGAAGTATTACAATTCAAACAATTTTATGGACTCTGCTCTTTTCCACTTATTTCTTCGACAGAAGAAATTGGCGTGGTTAAACTCTTA
This sequence comes from Candidatus Protochlamydia sp. W-9, assembly GCF_001950615.1. NCBI lineage: Bacteria > Pseudomonadati > Chlamydiota > Chlamydiia > Parachlamydiales > Parachlamydiaceae > Candidatus Protochlamydia > Candidatus Protochlamydia sp. W-9. The sequence continues at coordinate 6,731 of NZ_BCPZ01000127.1, read as the reverse complement.
GAGTTAGACATTCGACAGGAAGAGAGAGAAGGAGAAACTTTGGTTGTGACACGCTTGTTGGGTACTTCTTTTCCAGATAACCAAAAACTCAAGCAATTTTTAAAGCTATACGATAGCTATAAAAAAAAGAAAGATCATCGACAATTAGGAATTGATTTAAATTTATTTAGTTTTCCAGAGGAATTAACGGCGTTAGAATGTATTTGGCATCCTAAGGGAAACTTTTTGTTGACTCTTTTAAAAGAGTGGGTAACCAAAGAATTTTCTAAAATCGGGAAATGGGAACCAGTTAATACTCCTTGTGTGGTTAATTCTCATTTTTTTAAATTCAATGCGGATCATTTACCGATTGTTGAGATGGGAACAGAGGAATATGTTTTTAGCCCATCTCCTTTGATTCAGCATCATTATCTTTTTAAACGCAAAAAGAAAGATTCTAGCGACTTACCGATTCATTTTTTTGAATGGGCGAAAAAATATGTCCTATCAACCCATCCTTTAAAAGAAGGATTATTCAATGCCATCAGTTGGAGTGGAGATTTTTCTACAATCTTTTCTTCAGATGAACAACTTAACCAAGAATTCATTTCTTCCTTGCAATTCATTGAACAAATCATTAGAATCTTTGGTTTTGAAGCCCATTGGTGTCTTGTCACTTCGAGACAAAAAAGTTTTAAATTTAGGCAAGAAAAGGCTGCAATTGATCGGATTGAGAAAATCCTTTCTCTTTGTACTTTATCTTATCCTTTGCAAGATGAATACTTCGAAAGTGATTGTTTAGAAGGACCCCGACTAGAACTCAGAGTAGCTGATGAAATTGGTCGGGAATGGGTTATATCGGCGTTGACTCTTATTTCTATTCACTATTTGAAGAAAGATAAGACTGAAAAGCAAGAAAACGAAATAACGATTCCATTTGTTATAGTAAGGCAAATATGGGAATCACTAGATCGTTTGATAGCTTTATTAATTGAACGCTTTGAAGGTAGTTTTCCTTTATGGTTAGCTCCTGAACAAGTAAGAATTTTAGCAGTTGGAGAGGGCAGCCTCTCTTATGCAAGGCAAATTGAAACTCGCTGTCGTTCTCAAGGATTGAGAGTCGGAGTTGATTTTAAAAAATCGACTAAGTTAGGCGAAAAAATACACTTGGCGGAAAAAGAAAAAGTTCCTTATCTCCTAATTATTGGAGAGCAAGAAATTAAGCGAAATGCGATAACCTTCCGATCAGTTGAAAAGCCTGGAAAAAGCGAATCAATTAGATTAGAGGAATTTTTAGAACAAATACGCCAAAAATGTGTTTGTCCAACAGTGTTGGATAATAACTATGAAGAGGAGAGACTAGATTAGCTTGAAAGTTAATAGAGAAATACGAGCTCCAAAAGTTCGAGTCATTGATCATTTAGGTGAACAAGTAGGGATTATTCCCTTATATGAAGCCTTGGCAATGGCCGAAGAACACGGATTAGACCTAGTTGAAATTGTTCCAGGGTCCAGCCCTCCCGTTTGTAAAGTCATGAATTTTGGAAAATTCCGTTATGACCAAAGCAAACGAGAGAAGGAAAATAAAAAGGCTCAACATCAAATTAAGGTAAAAGAAATTAAGCTTAAGCCAAATATTGATGTTCATGACCTTGAAACAAAAACAAGACATGCCCGAGACTTTTTAGCAAGTGGTAACAAAGTTAAAGTCACTTGTACATTTCGTGGGCGAGAAATGATGCACCCAGAGATTGGAGAGAAAATCGTTCGAGAGATGTGTCAGGAATTAGAAGATATTTCAACGCCTGAATCACCTGCGAAAATGATGGGACGCATGCTGCTTGTTGTTTTAGCCCCTGGAGGAAAAAAGAAAAAAGAGGGAGTCAAATCAAGTGGTGGGACTGAAGAGTCTACTACCAACTAGACGTAATAACTTCCTCACTGAAGAGATTTAACAATTTAGGAGAAAAGACAATGCCTAAAATGAAAACCCGCAAAGCCGTTGCTTCTAAGTTTCGCGTGACGGCAACAGGCAAGCTTAAGGCTAGTCGTCCGGGCAGGCGCCATAAATTGACCGGTAAAACACCTAAGCGCAAACGTCAGTTACGTCGACCAGGACTTGTAGATGATGGTCATCTCAAGACATATAAACGTCTGATGTGTTTATAAATGAAATAGGGGTAACTCTGTTAATGTTCTATAACTTGCTCATCTATTTTGATTGATGTCTGTTTACAGGCAAAGCATCCGGAAAGCAAGTCGTGACTTAAGCCAAAGCTTAAGTTCGTAATAAAGTTTAAGCCGTTTAACGGTAAATTGATTAACGTGGAGACTAGCTATGGTTAGAGCAACCAATGCTGTAGCTTCTCATCGTCGCAAGAAGAGATTATTCAAGTTAGCAAAGGGTTTTGTCGGAGATCGAAAAAATCACTTGCGTTTGACGAGTGGTGCAGTTATGCGAGCGATGGCATACAATTATGCACATCGTAAACAAAAGAAGCGCGATTTTCGTAGTTTATGGATTATGCGTCTTAATGCCGCTGCCAGAATTAATGGAATTTCCTATAGTAAATTCATCTATGGGCTAAAAAAAGCGCAATGCGAACTCGATAGAAAAGTTCTTGCTGATATGGCTATCCGTGATCCTGGCAGTTTTGCTGCGATCGTAGGATTTGCAAAAGAAGCTTTAGCTTAAAATTGTGTAAACTAAAAAGCCAAGTTTTAAGCTTGGCTTTTTAGTTGGTGTTATTTATGATATCTCTTATTTAACTCTATTAAGTCTCATAAGTGACTTTATTGTGTCATTCGACATTAAATAAGGATTTTCTTATCTTCTGATGAGGTCTTCTGTGCAGCCATTGATCAATGAAATTCGTCAGCAATTCCTCCAAGATTTAGAACAAGTTCAAACCACACTTGAACTTGAACAGCTTAAGGTAAAATTTTTAGGCAAAAAAGGGTCCTTACAAGGTCTCATGAAAGGGCTTAAAGATGTTGAGCCTGATCAGCGACCTTTGGTTGGCAAATTCATCAACGAATTGAAAGAATTCATCTCTAATCATTGCGATGAATTAGAACATCAGCTAATTGCTAAAGAAGAAAATGCTCAGTTAGCTCATGAAACTATTGATGTTACATTGCCAGGACGACAGCGATTTGTTGGCCGAAAACATCCGTTAACTCAAGCGATGGATCAAATTATCCATATTCTGTCTAAGATGGGTTTTTCAGTTCAGTATGGGCCTGATATTGATACGGATTATTACAATTTCGAAATTCTCAACTTCCCTCCTGAGCATCCAGCAAGAGATATGCAAGATACTTTTTATATCTCTCCTCATGTTTTGCTTCGTACTCATACGTCGAATATTCAAGCGCGAGCAATGGAGCTAAATAGGCCTCCCATTCGTATTATTGCTCCTGGGAAAGTTTATCGTAATGAAGCAATTACAGCTCGCTCACATGTCTTTTTTCATCAAGTTGAAGCTGTTTATATCGATCAACATGTTTCGTTTGCCGATTTATTCGCGACGTTGGATGAATTTTTGAAAAAATTGTTTAAGCAAACTATTGAAACTCGTTATCGACCGAGCTATTTTCCTTTTGTGGAACCGGGGCTTGAAGTAGATATTAGTTGCCTAGTTTGTGAAGGGAAAGGATGTCAACTTTGTAAGCACACAGGATGGGTTGAAGTTGCAGGTGCTGGAATGATTCATCCTGAAGTTCTCAAAAATGGGGGTATCGATCCTGAGCACTATTCAGGTTTTGCTTGGGGTATGGGACTAGAACGTTTAGTTATGATGTTGAGAGGGATTCAAGATATTCGTTTGTTTACAGAAAATGATCTAAGATTCTTACAACAATTTACTCTGTTGTAAAAGCCAATTAGGACAAAGCATGCCTGATGCATTAGATTGGGTGGTTTCAAATGAGGAATCAGGCAGTAAACTGGTCTCGTTTTTAAGCAAGCAGTTAAGCCCCTATTATTCTTCTCGTCAACTCAAGCGCATGATTGAGCAAAACGATTGTCAAGTCAATGGGCGCATAGAACGATTTGCTTCTACTTTTCTAGGAACGGGGGATAAAGTTTCTCTGAGCCTTAAGAATCCTCCTCAACAAACTTCTAATCGTCAATTAGAGCAATCTCGCATTCTTTATGAAGATGAAGATTTATTTATTTATGATAAACCTGCTGAAATGAATTGTGATGAGCAGGGAATTATTGCCCTGCTAAAACCCTCTTTTCCATCCATTCAACTAATTCATCGTTTAGATAGACAAACAACAGGAGTGTTAGCTTTAGCAAAGAATAAAACTACTTTTGAAGCTTTAGTTAATCAGTTTAAACAGTTGCAAGTGTCTAAAAGTTATCAAGCCATTGTTGATGGGATATTAACGCCATCTAAAGGGTATGTAGAAAACTATTTAGGAAAAAAACATGTGTATCAAGGACAGTCGATTTGGGGAGAAGTTCCTTCTTTTCAAGGATTGTATGCTTCTACGTATTGGAGCTGTCTAGAAATAGGCAAAAAAGCTTCATTGGTCAGATGCTTTCCCAAAACAGGAAGAACTCATCAAATTCGTGTTCATTTGGCAGGTCTTGGACATCCCATTTTAGGGGATTACCAGTATGGAAAAAAATTCCAATGTCTTTACAATCCGTCAAGATATTTATTACATGCAGAAGAAATGGGATTTATCCATCCCAGAACAAAACAAAAGTTGATTGTCCAAGCGATTTTGCCAGAGGATTTTTTAGATGCATATAAAAAACTATTTGAAGGAAAGACAGTTTGAAAATCTTAATTGTAAAAACGTCTTCTTTGGGGGATATCATTCATGCTTTTCCTGCACTGCAGTTATTGAGACATCTCTATCCTGACGCGCAAATTGATTGGGTGGTTGAAAAATCATTTGTAGAACTCATTGAGTCTCATCCAGATTTAAGCCAAGCAATTTCCATTCCGCTAAAAGAGTGGCGCAAGCAATTCTGGACTAAGCGAACGTGGCAAGCAATGGCTCAATGGATCAAAGAATTTAGACAGGTCTCTTATCAACTTGTGTTTGATTTACAGGGAAATAGTAAATCAGGTTTGATAACAAAACTGGCGAAAGGAAAGCGAAAAATTGGATTTGGGCGTCAAACTGTGTCCGAGTGGCCCAATCTTTTAGCAACTAAAGAGCGTTACAACCCTCCTAGGGGGGCAAATATTCGAGAAGATTATTTATTTTTAGTTCAAAAAACTTTAGACAAACAAGAATCCCATCAAGCAGGAGTTAAACTAAATGTTTCTTTTGAACAAGAACAAAAAATTGCACAAATTCTTCACTCACCTTATTTAAAAAAATCACTCAAAGTCATGGTTTGCCCTGGATCTAATTGGCCTAATAAACAACTGACTTTAGATACATTTGAGAAGTTTCTGTTGTATTTATCGAACCAGTATGATGCTTGCTTTGTTTTTATTTGGGGAACTCTACAGGAAAAAAAAATTGTAGGGGAGTTAACAGCTAAATTTCCAGAGACTAGTTTAATTGTAGAACGCTTAGCATTACCTCTTTTGCAAACTTTAATGTTTAAAATAGATTTAGTGATTTCCGTTGATTCCTTGGCTTTACATTTAGCAGGCACGACATCGACTCCTACTTATAGTATTTTTGGACCTTCATCTGCTAGAAAATACAAACCATTAGGACTTTTACATGAAGCTTTTCAAGGATTATGTCCTTATGGGAATGTCTTTGAAAAACGGTGTCCTATTTTGCGGACATGCTCTACAGGTAATTGTATAAAAAATATTCCGATAAACACTTTGGTCGAACATTTTTCTAAGTGGTGGTTAAACAATGAATTTGTTAAATCAAACGTTTATCATAATTAAGCTATAATCTTGCAATTAAAAATTGTTGTTTAGTATTCATTTATTTTACTATTCCTTGATCCGCAGCAAGTTTAAAATATTTGTCGGCCTCTTGATCGGATTGAGCCACACCTCGCCCTTTTTTATACATCACCCCGACATAATATTGAGCGAATGGATCCCCTTGGTCTGCCACGAGTTTAAAACATTCAAAAGCTTTTTTGTAAGACGGTGGAACACCTCGTCCTTTTTTATACATACGTCCCAGGTTATATCGAGCGTCTGCATTACCTTGGTCCGCAGCAAGTTGGTAATATTTAATAGCTTCTTGATCAGACTGCGGAACACCTCGTCCCTTTTTATACATGAATCCAAGGCTAAATTGAGCGTCTGGATTACCTTGATCCGCAGCAAGTTGGTAATATTTAATAGCTTCTTGATCAGACTGCGGGACACCTTGGCCCTGTTCATACATCAATCCGAGCTTATGCTGAGCAGTTGCATTGCCTCGATCTGCCAAAAGTTTAATCGATAAAGTTGGGGAGGAACTGTAAATAACTTTACTTTTTTTACCATTCCAAAAAGACTTCCAATCTTCTCGAACACTTTCCGAATAAAGCCCGAATCCTAAAGAAAATAGAATTTTGCAAACTGCACGTATTCCAATTCCAATTCTACGTATTAAAGTATGTGTTTTTTCAAAGCTTCCTAAAAGCACATACGTTTTCCCATTAATTGTTTTACTTTGGCTGAGTTTTGAATCTGTGCTAGAAGAAAAAGTAGAATAGTTAATAGGAGTATCACCGTCTATAAATTTTAATCGCATATGATTTCCTTTTTAATTTATTATTAATAATATATGTATATATATTATTGTTGTTTATATTTAAA
>NZ_BCPZ01000126.1:0-99418 GCF_001950615.1 Candidatus Protochlamydia sp. W-9 | reverse complement strand
GTATAGATATAATATAGGTTTAAATAAAAAGAGAGGTTTTTATCTTTATAAAAATGATTGGTTTGAGAAAATATTAAACATTATAGTAATGGTAGATTAGTTTTTTAGAATAAAAAAATTATTTTTATTTAGGAATGCTGGACCATCAAGGCCATATTGGATCCATTAAGCAAGTATTTCTTTACTATCATTATGAAAAAGTAAAGGAATCGCAAGAAGAGGCACTTAAATATTTAAAATTTAGACGTTAAATTAAATGATTTCGAATTTCAATTTCAATTGAGTAAGTATTGTGCTAGAGGATGGGGAAGTTTAACACGCTTACTTGTAGAGGCATTTAAATATTATTATCTGGCATTTCTTTAAGGTCATAAAAAAGCAGAAAAAGCATTATTTCCTCGCATTTTACAGCAAAAAAACAGAATAATCGCCTGTCTAGGAAGATCTTCTGTTTTCAATTGATTTAATGGAGATGGCAAAAATCGATTTAATAAAATTTTATTGTCAATAACTTGGAGCATCGCTCCAATTTTCTTTGAACCGCTACGCATCCAACCTTAGTGTGCGCTGAGCCCATTCTAAGATGCTAAAAAATACATGCCGGTCAAATAGAATTGATGACTTTCATCGACAAAAAAGGTTCTCTCCATTCCTCTGGATTATTTCCGACAAATTCAATTTTTATTTTTCTTTCCTTGTTTAAAACGCTTTCATTAAAACGATGGAAAAGTAAAGACCGCATCCATTCTATATAAATGTAAATTTGCTTTTGCTTCATTATGAAAAATCTCGCCTTAAATTTTGTTCATAATATGGAACTGGTAGAAAATCGATAGATCCTATTTCTGACACCCTAGCATAAAAATAAAATAATTTTTAAATTTGTTAAAGAATCCTCATCATCAGGGTTTCAAAAAAATTATTAACGAACATTTTATCAAGGATTGAAACGTATTAAACATTTTCTAAAAAAACTAATTAGGGAAATCATTAATTTAAAAAATGCCATAATGAACCAAAAAAATGCCCATTTTTATTGATAAAAAAAATTTTGAACAGGTTTGCATACATTTTTTCTGGAAATAAATGCTCAGGTTTGGAATAAAACAAGACTCGATCCCTAAGGATAGGGATCTACCACCAGAAGTTTTATCAAATTGAGAAGTTTAGATTCATGAAAAAATTCAATACCTATTATCATTCTTATCTATTTAAATGCTGGCTAGTTGCCTTAGCTTATCAGTCAGGAATTTCCTCTTCTCTAGCGGCTTCCGATGAAAAATATGACGAATTTGCCAAATCTTCATCTGCCTATGTCAACCCAAGTTTGAATCAAGGAACAGGAAACATTAAAATTGTCAAAAAGAAATCTTTTCAAAATGACAGTTTAAAAAATATTGTTGGGGTAACTTCTAACACTAAAACAGCCGTTGGGCAAGTTTCTTCCCTTCCCGTTTCTTCTTCTGACGAGTTAATTGATGATTTAAGTCATTTCTTAGCTAATGATGACAAACTCCTTGCACAACTAACAGATGGCGAGCAATCTTCTTCACTTTTAAATTTAAATACCCCTTTTGATTCCAATCACATTCCCCTTCCGGTTTTGACTCCTTCTCAATATCCTAAAGAATCTCCTATTTCTCAACCTTCTACTTCACAAATCGATTTAGCACCTTCTGCTTCACAACCCTCTCAATCTATTATCGATCGCCCTCAAGGGTCCGTTGACTTACCAGATATCACCCAACCACCAGCCAATCCTCAAAAAATCAACGAGAATAATCCGTCTATTCTTACTTCGCCTAGGTCTGCAAACTCATCTTCTGCAAAGACCTCAACCAATCTTGAAACAACTCCGCAAACAGACGTCCCTTCAAACGGGCAAGGTTTAAAAGAGATCTCGATTAATTTTAACAACGTTTCAATGATTGAATACATTCGATTCATCAGTCGAATCTCTAACAAAAATTTTATTTTTGATGATGAAGATTTACAATTTAATGTCACAATTGTTTCTGAAGAACCAACCTCTGTTGAAAACCTTATGGCAGCCCTTTTACAAGAGCTCAGAATTCGTGATCTACTATTGATTGAACAAGGAAATAATTTAATTATCCATCGCAATTCTCGCGTACGTGCTCCCTCACGAATTGTCTTTAGCGGAACAGAACCCACAACATTTGAAACAGAAATTGTCACTCGTGTATTTCGTTTAAATACTTTAGATCCGCTCAAAGCCAGCGAAATTATTAGACCTCTTCTTTCAGAGGATGCTTTAATAGAGGTCTTACGCGACTCCAATAATCTAATTATCACAGATTTAGTTACTAATGTTAATAAAATTGCTCAACTAATTTCTACCCTTGATGCTCCTAATAGTGGAGTGATAGTTGGACAATATGTGGTTCGAAATGCTTTTGTCGCTTCGCTTGCCGATTTGGCAACTAAAATTCTACAACCAATTGCGCAAGGAAATCCTTTTGTTTTAGTTCCTCATTCCTCAACTAATAGTATTTTTATCGTTTCTAATCCCTTCATTGTAGACAAAACTCTAGCTATTCTCGAAAATTTAGATATTAATGAAGGTAAAACTAAAATCCTTGATCTCGAGAAATTGCGTATACAGCAAGAAGAAGCTACTCGATTAAGATATCCACCAGGAACTCACCCAGGGGGCCCAGATAGCTCAGCCGTTCCGGAAGAGCGAGATACAAGTGGAGTGGGAACAGGTGGAATATCTCCAAAAGGGACTCCTTTACGAGCAGGTGACACTACTGGAACATTAAACATTCCAGGAGCCCCTCTAAATCCTAATTTTTTACCAGGTAATGAAGGAAGGTTAGGAATTTTTAAGGAAAATCAAGAATTTCTTCCCGGTGGAATCTCCCCTAATTCACGTTGGGCTCAAGATCTTCCTGCTGGACACATTGAAAGAACTCTATTTTTCATTTACAAACTTCGCTACCGTAAAGGGGAACAAATCGTCATGGCTCTTCGAAGAATCGGAGAAAGCTTGCAGATGACAGGATTAGCAAATCTAGATTTGATTGCTTCCATTAACAGTAGCCAATGGATTGAATCTTCTAATTCGCTTATTTTTACTGGAACCGTTCCTGCTTTAGAACGAATTAAAGAGCTTATTTTAGAAATCGATACTCCTCTACGGCAAGTTTTTATCGAGATGCTTATTCTTGATACAACTATTACAGATTCTTTAACGTATGGAGTGGACTGGGGATCACGTTTTGGAGGGGGTAACACGGCAGGTGGTCAGAATTTCCTTGGAACAGGGTCTGGGCTTGTGGGTTCTTTAACAAATGCTATCACAAATAATCCTATTGTGGATACCGTTCTAAGTGGGGATGGCTATACAGCCGGTATTATTGGCCGTCATTTAACCCATGGTGGATTGCATTTCAGTACGATTGGAGCTCTGGTTAAAGCCATTCATTCGGATACAAAAATTAATATTATCATGAACCCAAAAATCGTAACGGAAGATAACAATACCGCCGAGGTTTTTGTGGGTTCGACAGACCGTTATAAAACACAGTCAATTGCTAACGACATTGGATCTGTGATTACCAATAATTTCCAATTTATTGATGTGGGGACCACTTTGCGAGTTACTCCATTAATTGGGAATAACGGAATTATCACTCTTGACATCATTCAAGAAGTAACCAATGATGGGGGTAACGCTAATCCTAATGTCGGGAATAATCCCTCTGTAGTGGACGTTAACTTAGTCCCTGTCTTGTCAAAAAGTCGTACAGTTACTAAAGTTCATGTCCCAGACGGATTCTTTGTTATTTTGAGCGGTATGATTCAGAGCACCGAGTCTAGATCTGTAAATAGAATCCCCTGTTTAGGAGGGCTTCCTTTAATAGGAGGAATTTCTAAACAAAAATCGAATCGCGACAGCAAACGTAATCTCATGATTTTTATTCGTCCTCTTATCGTTGATACAGAAGAAGACCTCGAGAGTGTGACCAAACGTCAACAAGATGTTTGTATTGAAAAATCTAAATTCAAAAGATCGTGGAATTATGAACTTGATGAAGCAATGGATTTCTTAAACCTTAAATTGACAGATCCAGATGAAATTGGTCGTACGGTTCGATGATAAAAAAGATTTGTAAATATGCCATCCATCTCGCATTGATAGCTCAATTGGCCTTAACATCAAGTTGCCAAATGACAAATTGTGAGATGGATCCTATCATTGTTTACACACCGCCATCTCATCAACTTACAGATTTACCATCACCTTTTCAACGTCTTTCTCCTGAGGAAGAAAAAAGCGAATGGGGTAAGGAGCTAATCATTGGAGAGGTATTTGCCAAAGAATGGGATTTATATCGAGCTATTACAGCCTATAAAAGAGCTTTAATTCTTATCCCAGAAGAATTAGTCGAACGAAAGCTGCAGCTTCATTATGATCTATTACTTTGTTACTATCTAGGTCATAAATATCAAGAAGTTGTGAACATTTTTGAGTCAACTGATCTCCTTCAAGTGACTTACTTATTTCCTGCCTTCAACAATCTTCTTCTCATTCTTTACGAAAGCTATCAGCAATTAAACCAAGAAGAAAAAGCAGAATGTATTCATAAAATGATTCAAAAATGTTCAAACGAAACAGCTAAAGATTTGACTCTATTTTCTCTTTTGAAAAAAAAACAAATTGACGAAGCTCAATCACTCATTCATCAACATCGAGACTTTAAAAGTATACAATCTATTTTAAATACGTATTCTACATACGCCAAATCGCCCAAACGAGCCCGTTTTTTAAATGCTGTTTTACCAGGAGCTGGCTACTACTATGTAGGCCAAAAAAAATCAGCTTTAACCTCTTTTATGATTAATGCATTATTTACTTACGCTGCTTATCAATTTTTTCAAAGAGGTTATCCGGCTGCGGGTATCATTACAGCTAGTATGGAGATGGGGTGGTACTATGGAGGGATCAATGGGGCTGGTCAAGAAGCTCAGGAATTTAATAATCGTCTTTATGAAGGGGTCTGTAAAAAAATTTTGGTTGATCATCAATTATTTCCAGTTCTTATGTTTCAAACGAGTTTTTAGCGTGAAAAAATATTGTTTTAAATATTTTATGTATAGTTTCATTTTTATTACCCCTTTGTTGAGCGAACCTTGGGGAAAAGATGCGGATTTAATTTCTCCTCATTTTGATGTTTGTCCTTCTTCCTCTTCTTCTCTTTTAGCAAAATTAGGCATGCAAGCCATTCGCTTTCACCAAGAAGTGATCTCACCTGCTGACGGGCCAAGAAGCCATTTTATTCCCAGTAGTTCTCAATATACATTAAATGCAATGCGTAAATACGGTTTTTTTCGAGGTTATACGATGGGGTGTGATCGCTTAATGAGAGAAAATGACGATCCGTGGATTTACCGAACAATTCTCGATCCCAATGGTAAATCAATCAAATGGGATCCTGTTCCCTAAAATTTTATAAAAGTATATTTTTTCTTTCATGAATGGGAGAATTGTGAAGTTAATTCAGCAAGATCTTCTCATAGGTATTTATGGCCTAATAGAAAAAATGATGATGATTATTGATTTGTAAATCAAGAAGCCCTTATAAAGCGCTTTTAAATTTTCCCAAGCCCCTATTACGGTGAGCCTCTTTTAGAAACTCTTACTAAAGAAGTTCAAGAAACAAACATTAAAAGCAAAAATTATTTTTTTGGTAATTTTTCTTTTCTTGTGCCTTATCAAGACTCTAAAGTTGGTTTAAAAGGCCTCTATCACATAGCCCTGACTTATCGAGTTAAGGACGCTAATTTTGAGGATTTTAATATATCAATTATCAATGAAGATGTTAACGAAAGCCTTTGAATCTGTTAGCATACTCTATGTCAAGAAGATTGCTCCCCCTCTTTTAAAAAACCTAGTCGGATTTAATTTCAGTAAAAAGTTTTTACCATAACTTTAACTTATTTGTCCTCTGCCATCAAACAGCTCTGATAATATAAATAAAATTAGTTGGCTACTGGTGAAATAACTGAAGAAGGATCTATGACTTGAGAAGCAGAAATAGCTTCGGGCATAGGCATCGCAGTAATAGGAGGAACAATTTCTGAAATATTTGCTGTATCGATGGATAAAAGCTCATGTGCTCGTATAAAAGCTTTTTGGACAGATAATTGAGGATGTTTTTCGTCAAAAATAAATAAATTGCTTTTTCCCACAATATCAATGATTCCCGAATCACTCAAGACATCCCAAATTTGATGGGTTAATCCACAGCCAATAAGGTGCCTTCCTGAAGATTTCAAATAATGATGAAGTTGTTGTAATGCTAAACAAGTTGTCGCATCAATATCACGCGCATTTTTGAGCTGTAAAATGAGGACTCTTGTTGTTGTATCATCTTCTGTGATTGACTTTAATGCGGCCTGAAATAAATCTGCTGAGCCAAAAAACAGTTCCCCTTCAACCTTAATAAAACGAATACTTCGAGGTTCTTGTAATTGATGGTGATCGATTGTATGCAAGACTCCTTCATTATCTACTGTAAACTCGACAAGCTGAGGAATCGCTGCTTTTTTTAAGTAAAGCGAAATAGACATGATAACACCTATGTAAAAAGCAATATCTAGTCTAAAAAAGATGCAAGACAATATTGTTAAAATCAAAACAAAAGCATCTGATCGCGTAGCTTTCAAACAGACAAATAATTGTTTTAAATTCACGATATTACTAGCTGATGCAACTAGAAGAGCTGCAAAAGCGGCAACAGGAATATGTCTAATGAGAAAACCAAAAGCAAATAAAATTAAAGCAACAGTTAGAGAACTTACTATTGCTGCTAAACGTGTTTTAGCACCATTTTCAAAATTTAATGAACTCCTAGCCGCACTTCCTGATACAGGCATCGCTCCAATAAAAGCACCAAAAAAATTTCCTAAGCCCACTCCAAAAATTTCTTGATTTGTAGAGAGATGCTGACCCGACTTTACGGCGATGGATTTAGAAGCTGTTGTTGCTTCCATGACACTTAAAAGAGCAATAGCAAAAGCGACAGGAAGTAAGTTGTTCATAATGCCTGTATTAAAATAAGGCAAACCCCAATTGGGAATTAATCCCTCACCGTTCGTTTCTCCAACAAGGGCAATAGGTTCCATTATTTTTCCAATATATTCCCAATTGAAAAATTGATATTCATTAACAATAAAATAATTGTAAATATAACCAAAAAAATAAGCAACAAGAGCTACTATAGCTAAAACAATGGCACCAGAAGGAAGCTTTCGATCAATTCTTCTTAATATGAGCAACAAACTTAAACACGTAACACCAATTAAAGCTGTCGGCCAATTGATCGTTGTCAAATGCGTTAAAATATAAACGCTCATCTCATAGAGAGAAGAAAGATGACGAGGGACAGGCATACCAAGTAATGGAAAAATTTGGTTAATCACAAGGGCAAGAGCAACCCCAGAAATATAACCAATAATCACCGTATGACTGACAAAGTGCGTCAACCTTCCCAATTTAAAAAATGCAGCTAAAATTTGAATTGCTCCTACTAACAACATAAGTTGGGATAAAATTTGCAAAATAAGCTGCTCCTTTTCAGGACCAGAAATATCTCGATAATAGGTAAATAAAATTTCTGAAATACAGGCTTGAATTAGAATAGCGATTGCATTGCTAGGACCAACAATCAAATGGCGAGAAGAACAGAAAATAGCTACCACTATAGCAGAAAAAACAGAAGCCAAAATACCACACGAAACTGGTAAACCAGCTACAAGGGCGTAAGCCATTACTTGAGGAACTGTCAGCATAGAAACAGATAAGCCCGACAGTAAATCTAAGCGCAATGCACTCCAAGAATATTTTTCAAAATCTTTCTTGAAAGCAATCAGAGATACTTCGTCATGATGAGAGTGTGACATAATTAAATAGGTAATTTTTTATGGAAATAACTTTATTCTAATTTATTAAAAAACTTAAATTTTTCTTAACGCTGTCTAGGCTTTTTGAAAAAAATATAATATAAAAATAAATGATATTTATTAAATAATAAACAAATTTAACTTTTAATTATAAAACCTATCAGGATTGTTTTGAAACAATTATTTAAAATATATATATATTTTTAATCGCTTTTTATTTAATATTTTTCTGTAGAAATGCTTTTTCGAAGCTCAAAATTCAAGTCAGACCACTTATCAAAAAGATTAGAGCTAAAAATATTAAACTATTTGATTCAGAACTTTTCATTCTAAATTGTTCGTCAATTGTAATCAACCGAGGATCATCATGACCCATTTACCCAAACTCGCCATTGTTGGGCGACCAAATGTGGGAAAATCAGCACTATTTAATCGAATCTGCAAACAAAAAATTGCAATCGTGGATGAAGCGGAAGGAATAACTCGGGATCGATTGTATGCAGAAGGCGAACTATTTGGACTCCATTTTCAAGTAATCGATACAGGCGGTATTAATGCTCGTTCAAAAGAAGTTTTTAATGAAGAAATCAAACGTCAAGCTGAAATCGCGATTGAAGAAGCAGATACTATTGTTCAAGTTGTCGATGCTCATGTCGGTTTAACAGAATTGGATAAAGAAGTTGCGAAAGTTTTGCTAAGAACAAAAAAGCCTGTTTGTTTGGCCGTCAATAAAATTGACAATTTATCACAAACGTCTTTAATGCATCAATTTCATTCTTTAGGAATCAAGCAAATGATTCCCGTTTCAGCAGCGCAAGGCTGGCAAATTGCAGAACTATTGGAAACAGCTTTTGAAAAAATTTCGCGTGAAATTGAATCTCAAGAAACTTTTTCTTCCATTAAAGTGGCGATTGTGGGAAGAGCTAACGTAGGAAAATCTTCCCTGGTTAACTACTTATTAGATGAAGACCGTTGCATTGTTAGTCCTATACCTGGAACAACTCGTGATAGTGTAGATATTTCATTTACCCATAAAGATGAATGCTACACTCTTATTGATACAGCAGGAATAAGACGAAAACGAGCTGAACATGAAGTTGTCGATAAATTTGCTGCAATTCGCACCGAAAGAGCTATTGAAAGGGCTGATTTATGCGTTTTGATGCTAGATGTCCAAGAAGGAATTACAGCGCAGGATAAGAAAATAGCGAATACGATCGAAGAAGCTGGACAAGGCTGTATCATCTTGCTTAATAAATGGGATCTTGTTCAGGGTTTCCGTATGGAACATTGCCTGCAAAACTTGGAGGAAGAAGTTCCTTTTCTTCGTCATTGTCCCAAGATTTTCACCTCTGCTAAAACGGGACGTAACATTGATAAATTGTTTCCTTTAATTCAAGAAGTTTATGCAAATTCGCAAAAAAGAATCACAACACATCAATTGAATAAATTTATCGGAGAAGCACTCCAAAAAAATCATCCTCCTATGATTCAAGGTAAGCGTTTACGCATTTATTATATGGCACAGGTTGCCGTTAAACCTCCCAAATTTATTTTATTCGTTAATTATCCGAATTTGATGACCGATACTTATAAAAAGTATCTTTATAACCAATTTAGGGAAGCTTATGCCTTTACTGGCGTCCCTATTCTTATTCATTTGAAAGGAAAAACAAAAAGAGACAAACCAGTTTCTTCCTTGCCTCTAACTCGAAAACAAACAAAATCAACAGATCAGGAAAATAGTGAATATGATGAATTGTATCAGGAGCAGAGGGTAAGTGATGAAGACTATTATTTTGAAAATGAAGAAGATTTAACAGAAAAATAAGAGGAAACTAAGATGGAAGCTCCGCTTCATTTAAACTTAAATCTTTCGTCTGGTCATTTACCTTCTCAGATAAATACCATTAAAGAAATAGATCGTAAAATAGAAAACACTTTGATTAGAGCTTTTAAAAGCCCTACTTTTTATGCATTTGTTTGTTTGGGAACATTAACGGGACTGTCTTTTTCTACTTTGATTAGAATCACCATCTTATCACCCAAATTACTAAAAACAACTTTATTAGCTTTATCTCTTGCTTTTATTTTTTTACTAAAAAATAACAATCACAAAATTTGGTTTGAGTTTTCTCTTTTATGTATTAGGCTAGAAGCTGCTTTTATTAAAGTTATGTCTAAACTACTTCCCTTTTCTACGAAAAGAAATTGGTATGATGAAATCCAATTTTCTCACAATTCTACCATGAACCATAAATTACTTTTAGGAGCTATTCCTTTAGCGACGATGTCTCACCATCGAGAACTTCAAAATCTTTTATCTGATCGTTCATTTTCTGTTTTAAGTGTTTTAAAAACATTTGAAAACACTGAAAATGGGTGTATAGGATCTCCTGTTTTCCCAACTGACTGGGCTCATTTAAGTATTCCACATAAACAAATTGAAATCTTTGATTTACATCCCATTCCTATCAATGAATTAAACGAAGGGGTTAACTTCATTCATGAGCAATTGCAGCAAAGACATGTGTATGTTCATTGCAAAGTTGGCAGAAGCCGTAGTGCGATGATGATTATTGGATATATCATGAAATATTGCCAGCATGAGCTAGTTCTACAAGAAGGCACGAATTTAGTTCAACAAGCAATCAATTTTGTAAGAAAAAGTCGCCCTCAAATTTACATCAATTCTGTTCAAAAACAAGCTTTAAACAATTATGCTGTCACCCTGATGTCGAATTCTATAACGCTGTAATTGAAATTTAATAGAAAAGTCACTAGGAATAAAAAAACCCGTTTGTTTTACAAAGAATTTTTATTACTTATCTTACCTACGAAAGGGTAGATGGAAAATAATTTTTTTTATCCCTAAATCCAAGTCTCAAAGAAAAAACTTTAAGTTTAAATTACTAGATCGAATCGTTATAAAGTGCAAATTATGTTTGAAATTTTATTGATTTTAATGTGTTTGATTCTTAATGCATTTTTAGCTGGAGCAGAAACAGCTTTTATTGCAGTTAGTAAATCAACTTTGAGAGAATGGATTAAAAAGGGGCATGCAAGAGCTAAATTGCTTTTAACTTTACGCGAAAATCCAGAGAGAACTCTATCCGTTATTCAAATAGGAATTACTTTTTTTGGGGCATTTGCAGCAGCTTTAGGGGGTGCTGGCGCCGAAGAAACCATTACTCCTTGGCTAACTTCTACGTTTAGATTGACTGAAACTTTAGCTGAAATTCTTTCGTTGATGATTGTTGTTGTTCCTTTAACTTTCGTTAGTGTAGTAGTTGGAGAGCTTGTTCCCAAAACTCTGGCATTAAGACGCCCTTTATTTTTTGCTTCGAAATCTGCACCTTGGCTTTTTCAGGCCAGCCGATTTATCAGCCCTATTGTTTCTTCACTTGAATGGTCGACCAAAATGGTTTTAGCCTCTTTTCCAAAGCACCACGTTGTGAGTGAAGAAAGTCAAGAGGAATCAAATTTTCCCTTAGAACATCTTTCAACGTTCGATAAGCAATACATTTTTAATATTGTTAAGGTTGAAAAAAAAACTGTCAGAGAAATTTTTGTTAGTTGGCCTGAAGTTATTAGCGTTAACTGTGCTCAAACATTGTCCGAAGTAGAAAACATTGTCATCTCATCAGGTCATACACGCTTACCTGTTTTACAAGGTCAAGAAGTTATGGGAATTATCAACGCTAAAGAATTTTTAGCTTTTCAAAAAACTGGGCAACAAAATTGGATGTCTATTGTTCGTCCCCCCCTTAAAATTGAAGATAAATTACCCATTCTCTCTGCTCTTCGTTTTATGCAAGATCATCGGAGTCATATGGCTATTGTCTATCAAGGAAAAAATAAAAGGGGGATTGTTACCATGGAAGCTATTTTCGAAGAAATTGTCGGTGATATTTACGATGAAGAAGATGATGGATCATTAAAAAGAATCTTGGGTCGTTCTATAAAATAATTTGTAAAATTAGAAGAATTTTTTTTTATTATTCTACATCTGAAAGAGTCATATGATCATCATCTTTTTCTTCGTAAGTGAGAAGTTCAATTAGTTCATTTCTGGTGAACTTTTTCAAGGTATTTTGATCATCAACGCCAATGATTTCTTCCATTAACTGGCCTTTTCGGTTTATCATTGCATCAATTTTTTCTTCAAAAGTTCCTTTTGTCACAAGTTTAAAAACTTGAACTCCTTTCATTTGCCCAATTCGGTGAACACGATCTGTCGCTTGATTTTCACGTGCCGCGTTCCACCAACGATCATAATGAATCACAACAGAAGCTGCTGTTAAGTCAATTCCCAATCCTGCGGCTTGAAGTGATCCCACAAAAACTTCACACGAAGGATCATGATTAAACTTTTGCAGCTGTCCTTTTCGATTTTGTGTTGACCCTCGAATCGACGCGTAACCGATTTTTTGATCATTTAAGTAATTTTCAATAATATCTAGCATGCCCAGATATTGTGAAAAAATTACTACTTTTTGCTGGCTTTCTCTTGCTTCACGTAAAAGCTCTATAAAAAGTTCCCATTTACCAGAAGAGTATTTTTGATAGTCTCCCGGATTTTTTAAATGAACTGCTGGATGATTACAAATTTGCTTAAGACTAGAAAGAAGAGCAAAAATATGTAAATAGGGGATAGGTGTTTGATCATCTTTTAAATCTTGCATTAAATGACGTTTACGCTGTTCTAAAACTTCTGTATAAAGTTGCTGTTGATAAGGAGACAAATCACAATAGGCTATTTCTTCACTCTTTTCGGGTAAATCTTTCAACACATCTTCTTTTTTACGACGCAATGTAAAAGGTTTAATTAATCGATTTAGGATATCTTTTTTGTGTGAATTATATTCTCTTTCAATAGGTTTAATAAAAAGCTCTCGATAGTCATTTTCGTTTGGCATGTAAGTTGGCAGAACGATGTCAAATAAAGATTTCAATTCTCTCAAATGATTTTCAATGGGAGTCCCCGTTAATCCTAATTTCATTTGAGCTTTAACATTTTTTAAAGCAGCGTAAACTAAACTTGTCTGATTCTTGGCAACTTGAATTTCATCGAAAATAGCAATTTCAAAATTCACTTGAGAGAGAAGTTCTTTCTCGTTACGAAGAATTCCATAAGATGTCAGAAGAATATCATAACTTTGATGAAAAGCCGCTAAACTACGTTTTACACCAAAAAATGTACAAATTCTCAAACCTGGCAAAAATTGCTCTAATTTATCTTGCCAATGGTAAATGACAGAAGTTGGACAAACGATAAGAAAGTGCCTTTGAATACCTTCTGCATAATTACGATAAAGATTAGCTACAGAAGCTATCAAAGCCATGGCTTGATGGGTTTTTCCCAGCCCCATATCATCGCAAAGTAAACCAGCTAATTGTTGATGATAAAGAAACCATAACCATTGAACACCAATTTCTTGATACGGTCTTAAATGACTGTTAAGACCTGTAATATTAGGTACATCTGGGGTTTGAAGTTCCTGTAAAGCGATAAAATTTTTCTGACTAGTTTCTAATTCAAGATTTTCAGTTTCAAAAAATTGTATTTGCTCAAAAGCATTGAGGCGCATAAATTCTAACGTTGTTAAAAAAACCACTTCTTCATCTTTATCAAATCGATCTTTATCTAATCTGCGAATCCAATCTAATTGTTTATCTTGAAGAGCGATTAATCCTGCCTCAAAAAAAGCAAATTGTTGCTTCTTTTTGTTTAAAGCTTGGCGAAGAGCCGTAATTGGGATAATGCCATTTTCAGTTTGATAATATAGTTTAAAGCGATACCAACCTTTACCTTTTTTCTCTTCCGCTTCAACAAAACTTGTCACCAATTGTTTTTTTTGAGGTTTGAGAAATCTTGGGTCGATATCATGAATGTAAGGGCGAATTTCTTCCATTTCATAAGAGAGAAATAAATCTAATTCTTCCCCTGCTAATTCAATAGGGTAGCGAAATTTTTCAGGAAGTCTTAAGGGAGCAGAGAGCTCATAAAACCCTTTTTTCTCGATATAAATGAAATCATCAAACAAACGAAAATTTGTGTCTTTCAAAAAAGGTAACAAAACGTATTCAGGATTAATTTTTATGGTGCCCTTTTGAGTCATCTGAAGATGGAGTTTCGTTTTTTCGAGAGGACATTTTTCATAAAAAAAATGAGGAATCAAAGATAGCTCGTCGCGATTCATTCGAATAAATAAAGGAACTTGTTCGGGACTTAATGAAAAACCAGGCTTTAATAAATGACTAAACGGGCCAACGGATTTAGAATAAAATCCATATTCTTCTAAATAAACCCATACTCCAAAATCCTGCAAACGAGCTCGTTGTTTTGCTTTCGCTAGGGAGCATTGAAAAGTAAGACGATTTGTTTCACTCACTTGATAACTTAATTGATATTCAATGCTTCTAATATGCGTATGAAATCCTTCTATGTTATTTAACCAACCACGATTTTGTGTCACAAAATCTGATACTTGATAAATAGGAATCATCGTTTCCACTTCCTCAAATCGCTTATTTTCTAAGGGATAAAAACCTTCTCCATCTAGATAAGCCCAATCTCCAATGATTCGTGAATAGTTTAAAGATAAGTCGCCTATTTCAAATAAATAAGCAACAATATGCAAATTCCATTTTTTATCGAAAAACAATTGATAGGAAGGAACCTGTACAGATCTATGAATCACTTCATTCGTTAATAAAGTAGAAAGAAAACGTTGATGCTCAGTTAAAGCAACGGACAATTGTTCTCCTTCTAATTCTGGAGTTTGCAATAGATTATGTGGTTCATCAGTATAAAACCCCTCTTCAGGAATAAATATCCAATTTTCTAAACGTATCCCACCTAAGTAAGTATCCGATTCCTTTTTAATTTTGGGTGCTTTCTCAAGAGATCCTTCAAATATGCGCATGATTCCCGTTGTTTTATCATACTCTATACGATCAATTCCTTGATTATTAGCATTTCGAACTGATAAGGGAGAT
Source organism: Candidatus Protochlamydia sp. W-9 (assembly GCF_001950615.1). Classification (NCBI taxonomy): domain Bacteria; kingdom Pseudomonadati; phylum Chlamydiota; class Chlamydiia; order Parachlamydiales; family Parachlamydiaceae; genus Candidatus Protochlamydia; species Candidatus Protochlamydia sp. W-9. The sequence goes on along the minus strand of NZ_BCPZ01000126.1, from coordinate 84,484 downwards.
TTGACAGTAGCTAAAGAAGGAATAATGAATGGCAAATTAGCTTCCGATAAATAAAACCCTATTTCTAAATCGTAGAAATCAATTTGTATCCAATTAGGGAGTTTCTTTTTAGAATACTGGAATGATACTTGATACTCTTCTTGATTATCTTGTTTACGCATTAGCCATTTCGCTAAATCACTCCAATAAGAAAGATCATATCTTAACTGTGGATTAGGCCTACCCTCACGCCAAAGTAAAAGATCTTCGTTGGATAAATTAGAAAATTTTAGAGAAGTTTCTTCTGTTTCTTTAGGGCGAGGAGTCACTAGTTCATCTAAAAATAAAATCGATGAATCACTCAAAGCTTTGATAGAAAAAATAATTTTCTCTGAACTAGACTGAAAAATATAATGACCAGGTTGGAGTTGCTTTAGCTCCATTAATGTGTCATTTAAACGATCTTCATAAAGGAAACAAAGATGATTCCACAAAGATCGTTCAAATCTTAAATGTAAGGGTGTTTCATTTGTATTGAATAAACTCAAATAAGCAACAAGTTGATGTAAGCATCCTTCATCTTGACTATTACACGAACAAAAAGCATCTTTAATGTTTCCTTGTGCTTCTAATTGGAGAAAAACCCAATACTCTAAATGTGTGTATAAATCTTCAACAAGAATCTGATAAGTTGCCCCAGAAAATTCAATCTCTTTCGCTAATTTTGCATTTAGCGATTTTTCTGCATCTTGAAAGTAAGGTTGTAAATAAGCAGGAATAGCAGTCATCGTTTCTCTTTAAAGCTAAAAGGACAATCAAATTTTCTTCAAAACTTTTAATCATATAATAATCAGAAAAATAAATGTATAAATTCTAGAGCTAATTGCAAGACTCTGAAATTTTGAATTTTTTGTGGTAATTAAAGAAGTAATGATGTTTCAAGTGCTAAATGTTCAAACATAAGGTCAATAAAAGAGGCTTAATACTCTAAGTCTGATTTAAGCTCTTCCAAAAGAATTCCAGAAGGTAGCTGATCACCAAATAACCGGTCTTTTTCTATCTGAGAAAATATTCTTTCAGAAGACAAACGATGGGTTAAATCAACATCTGGAAATTTTTTAATTAACTTCTGAATTAGAGTTTCAGATACATTCAATTCTCTTTGATTTGTCTTTTTTGCTAACTGTTCTAACAAGAAAAGGTAGTGAAATGGATCTTTAGGAGTGATTTTTAACAACAGCTCAATCCATTTTTCAACCATGTCTTTTGAGATAACTTGACCTGCAGATCCATAAATCAAATTCCTCGTTCCAATTCGCGAAAGAGCCCAATAATCGCATATTTCTTCTTCACCTCGAACAAATCTTTGAAGAATTAAATTCCCTAATCGATGTTTTAAAGAAAGTTCAATCCTTTCCAAAGCCGCAAAAGCTCTAATTTTTTCTGAATAGGCATAAACTTCATTTTTTCGCTTACAATTTAATTGACCACTTTTCTTATCCACCAAAGTCTCTATTAAATCACTAGCTATTTGCATTTGTTGGCCTTTATTCAGCCCTCCAGCGATTCGTCTAAAACAAATCCATTTTTGAATTAAAACCTCTTGTGTTTTGCTGCTCTTGAAATCACTTAAAATAATTTTCCATAGCTCTTTAACCCGAAAATCGTCAAGAGGAAATCCAAATCCTGGGCGCAGAAAAAATCCTGCTAAATTCCACCATCGCGTTTCATATTCTTGCGAAAGTTTGCGATTTGCTGCACACTTTAATAAAGGATTCCACAATTCTCTTAAAATGCTTAACGACCAATCTTTCCTTTCTATTCCTAATTGATTTTCAAGTTTTTCTATCAATTGATTTGATTTGATAGATGAGGTTCCCATAAAAAATTCTTCAAGGATTTTTGAAGCAAGTTTTAAATAAGTCGTATCAAATGTTTCATCCTTTCTTATCTTATCGATAAATTGTAAACTATCCTCTTGCCCAGACACTGAACGGAGTTGAAATTCTAAATGCCAACGGTGTTCAGTTTTTTGAGATTCTAACCAAAGTTCCAAAGTACCAATTGGAGTAAGTTGAATATTCAAACAAGCAGGAATTTCTTCGTTTTCTGTTTGTTTTTTTCCATAGCGAAGAACCGTTTGAATCAAGGGTAAGCGATGCATTTCTTGTTCATCAATCAATATCTGATCACCTTCTTTATCATTTAATCTCATATGTGACGTCAATAAATGAAAACACACTGGAGTATTAGTCCGAAGAAAAAACGTTTGCGTGGGTTTGAATACAGCTCCTTCCTCAGCTCCTCTAGAAAGCAAGGTTAAAGCTTTTTTAACAATTTTTCCTTGAGCATCTTTAACATCTATTTCCAAATAATAAGTTCTTGGCAAACCTCCTCTGATAGAAACACCTTGACCTCGACGCGCTTTTGCATAATAGGCTGCTCCTTTTGCAACAGCTAAGTCCAAACTAGCAGAAATTAAAACGGAGGGAGGAACAGATGAAAACCATTGAGCAAGAGCATCAATAATTGCTTGCTGGAACAAAATTGGCTTTAGAACACCTCCATTAAAAAGAATATAGTTGATTTTTTTATTGGTTTGAAAATAGTTTGCTTGCTGCAAAAAACGAGCCAAATGCTTTAAAATTGATGGCTCATCTTCATAAGGTAAACCAACTGTTCTGATTCCTTTTGTCTTATTAAATTTTAATGCCTCATCTAAGTTAAGAAAATTAAAAAAGCCCTTTAATAAATACTGTTGTAATTCTCCCCTTGTAAGAGAGGCTGACATACTACCTTTAATGACAGACGATCCAGAGCCTTGCAAAGTTACTGTATACGACTCTTTCACTTGTTTGGTATCCAATAACGCTTCTTTAGCAAAACGAGCTTCAGCGAGTAATTGAAGCCATTGAGTTGACTCAAGATTGGAAAATCCTTGTGCTTGAAATTTTTGTTCCAGATAATGGGCAAGAGCAGAATCCATGTTATCTCCCCCCAGCAATAAATGGTCTCCTACAGATCTACGTTGAAAAAAAAGCTCTTTTCCTTTTTCCTGAATTTCAATTAAACTAAAATCAGTTGTTCCTCCTCCGACATCACACACTAAAATAGTTTCTCCAGCAGAAAAAATCTCTTTCCACTGTTTCTCATTTTGAGAAATCCAACTATAAAAAGCTGCTTGAGGCTCTTCTAAAAGCGTCACATGTCGCAATCCTGCCAAACGAGCAGCTTCAATTGTAAGAGTGCGAGCTACCTCATCAAAAGAAGCTGGCACAGTCAAAATAATTTCTTGTTCTTCAAATTCTGAAGAATGATCTTCTCTTGCAAAAGATTGATTCCATGCCTCTTTAAGATGAGCCAAATATTTTGCACAAGCTTCGACAGGGCTAATTCTTTGTAGAGGATCTGCTGCCTCTATTGGTAATATTTTATCCTGTCTGTTAGCTGCTACATGACAAAGCCAACTTTTAGCCGATTGGACAAGTTTCGTCGGAACACGAGCTCCTTCTAATTTAGCAAATTGCCCCACAACAGAAAATTTTTCTTCTTTCCAAGGAAGGCGTAAAGCCCCTTCCGGCCATTCATTCGTGCTTAATAGATAACAGAATGAAGGGAGCGTTGAGAGAGATTCAATCTTTCCAGGTGCTGTTAACTGAGAAATAGAGAACAGCTCTATAGCCCAATACGGTTTTAACGTATCTATGAAAGAAATTGCACTATTTGTAGTCCCTAAATCAATGCCTATAATGTAGCGCATAGTCCTCAGAAAATTAAATTTGAATTTAATGAAAGAAAAACATGTATCAAAACTCAAAATGAGGTGTTTTGCAACCTGTTAACCGTTTTTTATTTGAAAAATTTAAGATAAGAGATTTTCTGCTGGAACATATGTATAACCTAAATCGTAAGCCACTGATTCATTCGTAATTTGCCCAAAACAAACATTCAATCCATGACGTAAACCCACATGATCAAGTAGTGCTTTTTTCCATCCTTTATTGGCAATCACAAGAGCATATTCTGTAGTAGCATTTGTTAATGCTTGAGTTGATGTTCTTGCACAAGTGCCCGGCATATTTGTTACACAATAATGAAGGACACCATCAACTACATAAGTAGGTTCAGTGTGAGTGGTAGGCCTTGATGTTTCCATACATCCACCTTGATCTATTGCTACATCAACAACTACTGTACCGGGAGACATTTTTTGGATCATTTTTCTCGTTACAAGCTTAGGAGCTGTTTTACCTGGAATAAGAACAGCACCAATGACGAGAGCTGCCTTAGAAACCGCTTCCTCAATTGTTAAAGGAGAAGAATACATTGTCTTCAAAGTAGGTCCATATAATGCATCCAAAAACCGTAAACGGTTTAAATCTCTGTCAAATATTGTCACACTTGCTCCAAGCCCGAGAGCCATACGGGCTGCTTCTGTTCCAACAACGCCACCCCCAATAACGACAACTTCAGCAGGTGCAACACCAGGCACACCACCTAATAATAACCCTTGCCCTCCATAATTGAGTTGTAAGCTTGTAGCCCCCACTTGAATAGCGATGCGACCTGCAATTTCACTCATAGGAATAAGAAGAGGTAAACGTCCTTGAACATCAGTAACAGTTTCATAAGCAATAGCAACAACTTTTTTTTCTACTAGATGTTTAGTTTGCTCAGGATCTGGAGCTAAATGTAAATAGCAAAATAAAATTTGCCCCTCTTTCAAAAGAGGAAATTCACTAAGTTGGGGTTCCTTAACTTTAATAATCATTTCAGAATTATAAACCTCTTCTGCCGACTGAACAATTTTGGCGCCTGCACGGGTGAACATTTCATCATTATAACCAATTTTATCTCCAGCAAGTGATTGCACAAACACTTGATGGCCTGCATCTACTAATAAACGCACCATGCTAGGAGTAGCTCCGACACGATATTCATGATTTTTAATCTCTTTCGGAATCCCAATAATCATAATTCTCTCTCAATTTATAATAACAGTTTGATTAATCTACTAAAGTCACTTCTGGAGTTTGATGAGTAAATTCTAATGACAACAATTTAGAAACACCTTTTTCCTCCATGGATACTCCAAATAAGACATCTCCAATTGCCATCGTTCCTTTATTATGAGTAATAATTAGAAACTGACAACGATCTGCAAAATGTTTAACGACGTTAACAAAACGTTCAACATTTGAGTCATCTAAAGGAGCATCAATCTCATCGAGAATACAAAATGGAGCTGGTTTAACTTCAAAAATCGCAAATAAAAGTGCGACTGCGGTTAAACATTTTTCACCTCCTGATAACAAGCTAATCGAACGCATCTGTTTTCCAGGAGGTTTAGCGCTGATTTCAATTCCAGCTTCTAAAATATCATCGGTTTCCGTAAAATGAAGGTCTGCTTCCCCTCCGTTAAATAAAATTTGGAAATTTTTCTTAAAATTATGGCGAATTTCTTCAAAAGTCTCCTTGAAAAGCTTGCGGCTTTCTTCATCTAATTGTGATATGATTTGCAATAATTCTTTTTTAGATTCATGCATATCTTGAAGTTGTTGATTTAAAAAATTAAACCTTAATTGATGCTTTTCCAAATCTTCTATAGCAGATAAATTCACATCCCCTGCAAGTTGAATTGTTTGTTTGATTGTGCGAATTTGTTTTTCAACTTGTTCAAGAGAAAGATTGATCGGTAATGTCAATAATACAAGATCTGCCACAGCCAAATCATAACGTTCTCTTAATTCCGTTTGTAAAGCTTGAGCGGAGGAACTTAAATGAGCTTCTAAAATTTGAATTTGAGCCAGATCAGACTCCATTTTCTTTGTTTCAGCATATTGAGATAAAGTTTTTTGTTCCAAATCTTCCAAGGATTTTTTTAGGACTTCACATTCTTTTTCTCTATCACTATATTCATTATGAACGAGTTGTAATCGTTCTTCAAGAGAGGTTAAAGACAATTGATTTAGAGATTGTTTTTGTTTTAAATGATATTGTAATTCTTGGGATTCTCCCATCTCCTCTGTGAATCGTTGCACTTGATAATCATGGTCTTGTTCTTTAGATTCCAATAAATGATGTTGATGCAATAAATGTTGTTTATTTTCTGAAAGTTGCCGATATAACTCCCCTTTTTCTTTATGGTCTTGCAATTGAATACGAAGAGCGCTTTCTTGCTTTTCTAATTCTGACTGCAAGAGGTCAACTTCCTGCTGCCGTTGAATAATGTCTTGTCTAAGGATAAAATGTTTATTTTGAATTTGTTTCAGAAGGTAAGTCTGCTCTTCAATTTGTTCAAAAATAATTTTCTCATCAATTAAAATTTGAGTTTGCTCAATTTTTGTTTTTTCTAAATCTCCTAATATTCTTTGCAAACCAAAATTTATCTCTACTAATTTCATTTCATCTCTTCGAAGCATTTTATCTAATTCAGCTCTTTCTGCTTGTAAAGAGGTTTTTTGTTGCACCATCCGTGAAAGGGTTTGTTCTATTTTAAGAACCTGATTTTCCTTTACTTCTAATTCAGTTCCTAAGCTTTTTAACTCTGTTTCTCTCAAAAAAACTTGGTTTTCAGAGATTTTGACTTTAAAAAAAACATTTTTATGATCGATAAAATTTTGATCGGGAGTCCACCCCTCTAGGCCTGGTTCATTTAAATTTTTGCTACCTTCTTCATAGGAATTAAAGAGAATAACATTTTGAAGAAAATGCATAATCACAGGATGGACATCTTTTTTAATTAAAAAAGAGGATGGATTTTTAGAAAAATTTTTCCTTTCTTGCAACATTTCCAAACAAATTAATGAGTAATCTTGTAAATTTTCTCGTTTAGCAAATTGAAGAATTTGTTCAAAATCTGCTGCCGTTTCGACGACAAGCGTTTGTGAATAAGCTTTTAAAATAACAGAAGAAGCTTCAGCAATCTCTGGTTCTAATGCAATAAATTCATACAAAGGTCTCAACTTTTTAAAAAATAAGCTTTGCGAATTTTGACTTTCAAAAAGCAATCGTTTACTCCCCGAAGAAAATCCTTCATGTTCTTCTCTCATGCGAAGCAAAATTTTTTGCCGAGCTATTAATTCAATAAGTTTTCTTTTATGAATTTCTATTTCTTTTTGCTTAGTTTCTTGATCTCTGGCAATAGTTTTTAATTCTTCTTCATATTGTTCTAAACGATCTTTATGGGAATCTACTAAACCTGATATTTGTTGAAGTTGCTTTTTCTTTTCTTGGATAAGTTGAGTTATTGTTTGACTATCTTCTGACAATTGCTTTAATCGAATTTTGAGAGTTTCTTTTTTATCTTCGTAATTTTCCAATCTCACTTCAGTTTGTTTTATTTCACTTAATAACTGACTTTCTTCCTGTAAATGCTTAATATGCGTTTGCTGCTTAAGTTGCAGCTCTTGCCGCAATTTAGTTACTTCTCTTTCCTTAAATTTGACTTTGTCTTGCTGATGGGAAAGTTTTGATTCAAGGTCTTTAAACTCTGCCTCTAACTTATTTTGATTGGATTGAATTTCTTGCAAAGTCTTTTGGCGAGCTTGACGAGCAATCGCTAATTCTTCTAATTCTCTTTTGATTTTTCTTTCTTTTAATTGTATTTCTTCTAGACGTTGCTTTTCATTTTGATTTTCTTGGATAAGAAGTTCTTTTTCATTTCGAATCTTAAAAAGTTCTTCTTGCTTACTTTTTAAACTTTTATCGCTCGTTTGAATACGCAGTTTAATTTTCTGCGATTCTTGTTGAGATTGAATTAAAGATTGTTGTTGAATTGTTAAACGTTCTTTTTGCTTTTCCTGCTTTTGATTCACATCAGTTTTTTTCTTTTCGATCCCTTCCCAACGCAATAAATAACTTGTCTTTTCAAAAGACTCTAACTGCGTTTTACTTTCTTTAAATTGTAAGGCTTTTTTAGCTTGTACTTGCAATGTTTCAATTTGCCTACCAACTTCTAAATGAATATCGTTAACGCGGGAAAAATTTAAATCAGCTTGTTCGAGTCTTTTTAAAGCCTCTCTTTTACGCTGTAGAAAACGTAAAATTCCAGCCGCTTCTTCAAAGATATGACGCCTTTCTAATGGAGTGTAATTAATAACCTGATCGAGCTTGCCTTGCTCAAATATAGAAAAAGCATTTCGCCCTACTCCTGAATCTAAAAATAAACCTTGGATATCTTTTAAACGAACTAAATTTCCATTGATAAAATACTCTGATTCTCCGCTTCGATGTAATCGCCTTGTTAAAGTAATTTCTTCATAGTCAATAGGTAATGCTCCCTGTACTTCTGTAAGCGTTAAAGAAACCTCAGCAAAATTGAGGGGCCTACGATGATTGGTTCCTGCAAAAATAATATCAGGCATTTTATGGCCTCGCATAGACTTCGCTGACTGCTCACCTAATACCCAGCGAAATGCATCGGCAATATTTGATTTACCGCATCCATTAGGACCCACGATACATGTAATTCCTCGATCAAAATTCAGAACTGTTTTATCTGCAAATGATTTAAATCCTACAGCCATGAGTTTCTTTAGACGCACAATAACCTCCCTTTATGCAACAGCAAATAGCATATCAGAAGAAGTTCTTTCAAAACGAGTATTTTGTGTTACGCTAACCTGTTAGATTATTTTTTTGTCATCTATAGAAATCCTTCCTTTTAAGAAGAGAGTTTTTTATACTCTTTTTATTATCATTTTGAGTAAAGGACATGCCATGATTGATATTCGCTTAATCCGTAAAGATCGTTTTGCAGTCGAGAAACAGTTAAAAACGAAAGATCCGCAAATTGATCTTACTAATATTTGTCGCCTCGATCATTCTATTCGCGAAGCTAAAACAAAAGTTGAAACTCTCAAGGCAAAACGTAATGAGATTTCTCAGAAAATCGGAGAAATGAAACGAGCTAACCAAGATACTTTTTCTTTAATGAATGAAGTAGCAGGATTTGGAACAGAAATTCATCTTTTGGATAACCAAATTAAAGAATGGGAAGAACAATTTAATTATGAGTTATCTAGCTTACCTAATCTTCCCATGGAAGATATTAAAATCTCTCAAGATCCTAAAGATAATGTTGTTATCAAAGAGTTTGGACAAAAACCTATTTTTTCTTTTCCATTCAAAAATCACGTAGAACTTAATGAAAAATTAAATTTATTTGATTTTAAGCGTGGAGCTAAAATTTCTGGAACAGGCTGGCCCGTTTATCGAGCCATGGGAGCACGTCTAGAATGGGCCCTCATCCAATATATGATCGAAATTCACGTCAAAAATGGATTTACACAATGGATCCCTCCCCTTCTTGTTAAAAAAAATACTGTGTTTGGATCTGGACAATTACCTAAATTTGATAGTCAACAATTTAAAATTCAAGATGAGGATTATCATCTTTATTTAATTCCCACAGCCGAAGTTCCTCTTAATGGATTGCATATGGATGAGATTATTCCTCAAGAAGAGCTCAGTCTAAAATATGTCGCCTACACCCCCTGTTTTAGGCGTGAAGCAGGAGCAGCAGGATCGCAAGAACGTGGTCTAATTAGAATGCATCAATTTAATAAAGTCGAAATGTTTTGCTTTACAAAACCGGAGGAAAGCGCACAAGTATTCAATCAAATGATGAATAGCGCAGAGGAAATTTTGCAAGGCTTAGAACTCCATTATCGTAATGCTTTACTAGTAACTGGAGACATGTCTTTCGCTGCAGCGCGCACAATAGACATTGAAGTTTGGTTACCAGGACAAAACAGATATTATGAAGTCTCTTCTGTATCTAATTGTACAGATTATCAATCCCGTCGTTCTAATACACGTTTTAGACGCGAAGACGGAAAGTTAGATTTTGTTCATACCCTTAATGGTTCTGGATTAGCGACTTCTCGATTAATGGTTGCTTTATTAGAAAATAATCAACGGGAAGATGGCTCTGTTTGTATTCCTAATGTCTTACAACGCTATTTAAACGGACAAAGCACATTGAATCCCACAATTTGAAACACAAGTAAGCGAATTTACCTTGTTAACAAGGTAAATTCTCTCTGAGGCTTTTCTTACTCATAAAAATAAGTAATTTAAAATCAATCAATTACAAACAAAAATTTCTTAGTTCTTGAAAAAAGATATATTATTAACTATAAGCTTATTTATTTTAAAAAATTAGTATTATTAATCCTGTTAATAGATCAGAACTAGATTTGTAACTTCCTAAAAACAGCTTTAGTAAACAGTTTGATTTGCATTTTACTTAAGCATTAGTTGACAAATTACAGATCTGAAATTGTCGAAATCTAACTTTTTTTAAGCATTTTACTGACTTAAGTAAAAATCAGAAACATTTTATTGCAAAATCTTTAAGAGAGAACGATTTTACAAGTTCTTTATTTTCAAAGGACTAAAATAATAAAAATTTCGCAAAAAAAAACCTTTGACAGATAATTAAAAGATGATTGATAGTGGCATCGAATTACGCAGAGTTTTGTTTACAGAATTTGCAGTGATAATTTATTGGCAAAACCTGTAGTTAATTTCTAATAGCTCTTTTTTGAGCATGAAGAAAATAAGGGTTGTCAAAGTGATTAGATTAAATTCTAATAATTAAACTAATCATAAAAGCCTGTTACTTGCTCCGCAAGTCTGGCAAAACAAAGCCAACATTTTGAATTTAAGGTAAACTTAAACGTTAACAAGGAAAAAATATGCGAAAGTTGATAACCTTCTTAATGACGTTATTAGTAGGATCTTCAGTATCTTACGCCAACGCCGATTTTGGACAACTAACCTTTGAAGTTGGATATCGTCATGATGACATTAGCTGGAACCAAAAAGCTCCATCTTATAATCCAAACTATAAACTCCACAGAAAATTTAAAGACCTCGACATCGTTCAAATTGGTTTGAAAGGAAGAACAATGTTAGGTTACAACTTCTACGGTCGCGCTTCTGTAAATTGGGGCTGGATCGTTGACGGTGATTACAAAAGAACATTTTCTACTTACAAAAGCCCAGTTATTGCTGGTTTTGGTTCAGAAGATTTCGTTGTAACAGATACACGTAGAGATGTTATCGATGAAAACTTTGTTTATGATCTAAGCATTGGTGTTGGATATCCATTCTATTTTAGTGATTGCACATTAGCATTATCACCAGTAGTTGGTTATGCACTAGATTCACAACATATTTCTGTTGAGCAGGGTGGCTTAGGATTTGATTCAACTGGTGCTGTTAATCCTAACACCTACGGAAGCTACACACACAAATTTAACAGCCGTTGGTATGGACCTTTTGTTGGAGTTGATTTCAATTACCGCCCATATGGCGAAACTTGGAATCTTTATGCTGAAGTAGAGTACCATTTTGCTCGTTTCAAAGGTAGATACCATGATGAGCTACTTAGCCAACACCATATACATCGTTCTAAGCATGCTCATGCGTGGACATTTGCATTGGGTGCGGATTATGACTTCTCTAATGACTGGACAGCTGGACTTTGCGTAAAATTCCAAGACTGGACAGCTTCTAGACGTCATGGCCACCATGGTCACGTAAGCAGCAATTCAAATGATGAAATCATTAACATCAGTGGAAATGAAAGAACTTCACACAAATGGAATTCATATGCTATTAACTTGACATTTGGAAAACAATTCTAATTTCCTTGTCTAGTTGAAATCATATTCACAAATACCTAAGGTAACTTAAAACTTACCTTAGGTATTTTTTTGTCTATGTAAATCCTATTAACTTTTGGAAGTCCAGAGTCTAAAGTATGAAAAATTACTATTTAAATGACTTACTCTCATATTTAAACAATGCTCCTACACCTTGGCATGCAGTCGAAGAAGCTTGCCAAAGACTTTCCACACATGGATACACTGAGTTAAAAGAAAATGAGAAATGGGAACTAAAACTCGGACACAGTTATTATATTAAACATCATCAAACTACGCTTTGCGTTTTTACTCTTCCTAAAAATTCACCTATACGCGTTCGTTTATTGGCTTCTCATACAGACAGTCCAGGATTTAAACTTAAGCCCCAAGCAGAAATCCGCCGCCATTCAATGATTTTATTGGGTGTTGAAATCTATGGATCCCCTCTTTTAAACTCTTGGTTAAATCGAGATCTTGGAATCGCTGGGCACATTATTTATAAAAATAAAAATAATCAGCTAGAAAATTGTTTAGTACAATTAGACAGTTTTCCCGTTGTTATTCCACAATTAGCTATTCATCTAGATCGAGAAGTAAACGAAAAAGGACTTTTATTAAATAAACAAGAACACTTAAATGCATTAGCTGCATTAGAAAAAGATATTCCAACAGGGCAGACTTATTTAGAAACTATTTTAAAAAAACAGATTGATTTCCAGGAACTTTTAACATTCGATTTATTTCTTTATCCTCTTGATAAAGCTCGATTTGTTGGTTTCGAAAATCAGTTCATCTCTTCTTATCGAATCGATAGCTTAGCTAGTGTCCATGCTGCCCTTTCAGCACTTATTGAAGCAGCAACTCCTCTTGAAAATGATATAAAGATGGCCATTTTTTGGAATCATGAAGAAGTCGGCTCACACACATCTCAAGGAGCAGAGTCTCCCTTTTTTCATCAAACATTAGAAAGAATTTTATTAAATCTAAATTGTTCAAAAGAAGATTTTTTTCGCTTACTTAATCAATCACATTGCACTTCGATTGATTTAGCTCACGCTTTGCATCCAAACTATCTAGATAAACATGATGGGATGCACCAACCTAAACTAGGGCAGGGAGTTATCATCAAAAATAACGCTCAACAGCGATATGCTTCAACTGCAACTTCATCCATTCCCATTCATCTTGCCGCAGGAATAGAGCAAATTCCCCTCCAGCATTTTGTCAGTCGTAACGATATACCCTGTGGTTCAACTATTGGACCTTTGCAAGCATGTACGGCGGGAATTTCAACAGTAGATATTGGTTGTGGCGAACTTTCTATGCATTCTTGCCGAGAGTTAATGGCCTCAGAAGATTATATTCATCTACTCAATCTATTAAAAGTAATTTTAAAAATGCCGGAGTGGCCAATTATTTAATCAAAATAAAAATCGCCTTTTCAATGTGAGTTGAAAAGGCGATAAAAATTTAAAAAGATTAAACTGCTTGAAGATTGGGATCTTTAGTGGGATCTTTGGGATTAAAGGTTTCATGAAAGACTTTCCCAGGATCTAGCATCCCTTCTAAATGATGGCTCTCTCCTACATAACCTAAAATGGTTTCTATGGCTCGTATTCTTTCTTCTGCTGGTAAAATATCCAATTGCGCTTTTATCTGATTTAAAAGAGTTGCTACCATTTGTTCCTGCGCTGTTAAAGAGCCTGATGTCTTAACGGGAATGGTTCCATTTAATAAATCTCGAAATTCTTGAGGCTCCATCCCCCAATATTTTCCAGATTGAACTTTACCTACTTCAACGGTATATAATAAACTTAAGGCCACACTAGCTAAAACAAGCTTGACAAGTGCGGCCATTCTTTCCTTTAGTTCAGGGCTCATTTGGTCAGCCCCTTCCATTTTATTCACATAAGTCATTGCCACAAAAGCTGGATCCGCAACCATTTTAATTACATCACGGGCAAAGTTTTGTGCAGCTTCTACATGATTTTCCCCTTCTCTTTCTTTAGCATTGCTAACAGCTTCATCCAAAGCAGTCGCATAAAAAGTAGATGCAACCATCAAATTAATCATAGGAATCATATCTTGAATAACTAACTGTGGAAAAACAGGTTGCAGCTTTTCTAACAATTCGACAGGTCCTACAAACGGGCTGCTACTGACTCCATCTATTGAAGTTGTCAATTCTGTAGCTCCTAAAGACATAGCTCCTCCAATTATCATTGTGGAAATCAATGTTAGAGTAACTTGTCGAGCCGCGTCACTAGCTGGTGAACTTTCTGAAGCTGAAGCAGCTTCAGCAACACGTTCAAATTTATTCAACCGATCAAGAGAGTTGAGAAAAGTATAAGGAGCTACATTGGCTGTTGTAGGATTTGCTGCAGCTGCATTCGCAGAAGTAGGATCTTGTATACCAGCGACATTTCCTTGTTTAGGATCACCATTAAGTCGAATATCCTGTAATGCCAGATATTGGGGAGAATTGATCAATCGTTGAACATATTCATCAATTTCTTTGATATTTTTCAACCACCCATCTAACATCTCATCCATAATTTTTGACGTTTGTTCTTGCATACTTCGCATAAATGCTAAAATAGGCTGACTACTATTATTCATTGATGAAACAACTAAAACGAGAGAAGTTTCCCCGTTCGCTGGAGGTGAAACTAAAGCAGGGAAATTGGGAGGGGGGATCATTAACGATGCAACAACCTTACTTTGCTCAATTGTTGAAATGGTAGAATTATTTGTCTTTGATTCGGAATTTTCGGTTGTTTCTACTTGAGTCGGACCATGGACTGCTCCATAAGAATAGCCATGAATATTTGCATCTAAATCAGACATATCACTTTCCCCTTGTCTAAGAAATTTGCATTGAAATCGGTAAGAGACCGATTGTCAGAAGGTCAAATTTTAGAGTAAAGGCTAACTTGCTAAATTCTATGCCTTACGCTCTATAACTTCATTATATCATAATTAATTTTATAAGACATCAATTAACCTAGAAATTCCCTTATAAAACTCATAGGAAACTTTTTTACCCTTACCTTAAAAAATGAAAATAAAATAGATTTTTTTGCTTATTAAGAGATTTCAAGGATAATTTATGGGAAGGAATTTTCACGATTATTAAAAACATAGATGATTGGGTTCACGCCCTTCAGTCCCAGCTGGATTCTTATAAAAAGTAATGATAAATGGCTTCCCTAAAACGAAAATTCAGCAGAATTGTGATAGGGCTTAACAAATACTACTCTTTCATCATAAAAAAATTTCGACTGCTACTCGCAATTAACTTCTCTCGAAAATGGCAATCATGGAAAATTCTACATAAATGCCAATTTAATAATGTGCTCCATCAAATTAATGGATACTTTTCAGAGATAAATAAGGTTAACAACTTATAGGTTGGGATTTTTGTATTTGTTGTTTTGCTGTTAGGAATGCATTTGTTTGCTCAGTTAAAAGTTAATTATTCGCAAACAGGTAAAATTGGCCATGTTCTGTATACTCAGATAGTTGAGGTCCTTGCTTTATTTTACCATGATCAATTAATTGTTTATTCCATTTCTGCTCAAAAGACTTTCAAAAATCATCTACCTAACAATGTCATTTGATTAAATCCATTTTGATCTCTCATGTCATATTAAAAATTAGTTTGGGAAAACAAATGTTTTAAAACAGAGGCCTTTTGTTATTTAAATTTTATTCTTTTATTCATTATCAAAGGGATAAATCCAAATTTCAGTTTTATAAATTATAAACAATACAACCTAAACTATAATAATTTATGACCCATTTATTTCATGATCCTATCATCTCTTGGACTTAAATTATTGTAGATTAAAAACTAAAGATTCTATATTTGATCCCGATTGTTTCTTAATTAATTTTTAATAGCCCTTCATTGATAAAATGAAATTTCCTATTTTAATTTATTAATATTGCAATAATTTTTATTTATACATCATAATTTTAAAATATCTATAAATTAAAATTTATTTCACTCATTGAGATGGTCATTTTGAATATTTCTAATTTTGGGCTTAATTCTAGTCATCTTGTCTATACAACGATTTCACCTTACTATCCCCTTCAAGACATTAACGATCAACGTGAGAATGAAAGTACTTCCTTAGATAATTCTTTGCCTAATCTAGAAGAAACTAGTGCACCAACGATTCCAGCTCCCACTCTTTTACCTTCATCTGATGAAATTCAAATAAGCTTTCGAGAGGGAACTTCTCTAACTATTTCTCACTCTCAGCTAGCTTTATTAAGGGAAAAATCACACTACTTTAAGAATCTGTGGTCGGGGCAATTTCAAGAAACCCTACAACACCCTCTCGATTTAACACAAAAAGATTTTACGCTTTTACTCAATTGCTTAATGGACGCTAACTTTAAAGTTCCCTTAGAAGAGATCTCCTCTTCTATTCAACTCGCCGATTATTATGAATTGACAAAAGTGGTGAAGAATTTAGAAGAACAGTTAATTGATGGATACAAATCACAGAAATTTGAAACTTTTAACTCCACTGAAGAAAGTTTAATCGGATTAAAAGAGCTTTTAAATTTTGCACATCGCTGTCAATTAAATAGATTGAAAAACTATTTAGAATTTATTGTTGTGAGTGCCTTATTAAACCAGACCAGTCAGTTAGCTGAGTTTGAAAGAATTATAAATCACCTCTCAAATGAGATAGAAGCACTCAATTTTTCAAACAATACTTATTTAACAGATGCTCATTTCTCAGCTTTAAAAGTTTGTAAAAATTTAAAAGTACTTCATTTAGTGTCATGCCAGGCTATTACGGACGATAGATTAGCGCATTTAACACCCTTAACGGCTTTGCGGCAACTAAATCTAAGCAAGTGCAGGAATCTCACCGATGCAGGCTTGGTTCATTTAACACCCTTAACGGCTTTGCAGCATCTAAATCTACGCTGCTTTGGAAAACTTACCGATGCAAGCTTGGTTCATTTAACACCCTTAACCGCTTTGCAGCATTTAGATCTAAGTTGGTGCAAGAATCTCACCGATGCAGGATTAGCCCATTTGACACCTTTAACTGCTTTGCAGCATCTAAATCTGAGTGGGTGCTTTCATCTCACCGATGCAGGATTAGTCCATTTGACACCCTTAACGGCTTTGCAGCATCTAAATCTGAGTGGGTGCTTTCATCTCACCGATGCAGAATTAGTCCATTTGACACCCTTAACGGCTTTGCAGCATTTAGATTTAAGCGATTGTGAGAATCTCACCAGTGCAGGATTAGAACGTTTGACATCCTTAACCGCTTTGCAACATCTAGGTCTAAGCTACTGTATGAATCTCACTGATGCAGGCTTGATTCATTTAACACCTTTAACTGCTTTGCAGCATCTAAATCTGAGTGGGTGCTTTCATCTCACCGATGCAGGATTAGTCCATTTGACACCCTTAACGGCTTTACAGCATCTCAATCTAGGTGAGTGTGAGAATCTCACCGATGCAGGATCAGCCCATTTGACACCCTTAACGGCTTTGCAGCATCTAAATCTAAGTAGGTGCAAGAATCTCACCGATGCAGGATTAGCCCATTTGGCACCTTTAACGGCTTTGCAGTATTTCAATCTAAGTGGCTGTGAGAATCTCACTGATGATGGATTAGCCCATTTGGCACCTTTAACAGGTTTGCAGTATTTCAATCTAAGTGGCTGTGAGAATCTCACCAGTGCAGGATTAGAACGTTTTAAAGCTTTAGCAGCTTCACTCAATTTAAAAATTATTAGATAGAAAAAACTTTCAATAAAAGAGAAATCTGGCGGCGAAAATAAAAGAGTACTTTGTCCTAAGAAGGTGAAGGATAAAATTTCATTAAAGTTTATCGATTCCCAACGAGACGCTTTTCTAAGAGAATTACTCGCTAATTTTGGAGGCACTATACAAACAATTTTATACTTGTAAACGCCAAAAATACTCTTAACCTAAATTTTGGGTTTTTAGGCAACCATTAACAACAAACGATGCTGCTCTGCTAATTTTATCGATGACTTTTTAGGTTGGTGAGTATAAGCAACAATCCCAGCCAATAGATTAATTAAAAAATTTCCGACATTTCTGTGGCGTGTCTGTTCAATTTGAGAAATATTTTTTAGTTGATCATTCACCATTTCAATAATAGCTCGTTTTCTACGAATTTTGTCTTTCAACTTTATAAGATTCTGCTTTCTATTCGATCTTATGATCGTCAATTGTTCAAGGCCTTGTTCCAACATTCAGGTTGAGGTCCTTGCTTTGTTTTGCCATGAAAAATTAACGTTCATTCCATTTCTGCTCAAAAGACTTTCAAAAATTATCTAGACGACAATATCATTTGATTAAATCTATTTTGACCTCTCATCTCGTATTGAACATTAGTTTAGTAAAACAAATGTTTTAAATCATGCAGAGGTCTTTTGTCATTTAAATTTTATTCTTCTTATTCATTATCAAAGAGATAAATTCAAAATTCAGGTTTATAAATTATAAACAATCCAATCTAACCTATAATAATTTATGACCCGTTTGTTTCATGATACTATCATCTCGTGGACTTAAAGTATTTTAGATTAAAAACTAAAGATTTTATATTTAAGCCTGATTGATTCTTACTTAATTCTTTAACAGCCTTTTATTGATAAACTGAAACTTTCTTTTAAAATTTGACTTCCTATTTTAATTTATTAATATTGCAATAATTTTTATCTATACATCATACTTTTAAAATATCTATAAATGAAAATTTATTTTACTCATTGGGACGGTCATTTTGAATATTTCTAATTTAGGGTTTATTCCTAGTCATCTTGTCCATACAACGACTCCATCTTACTATCCTCTTCAAGATATTAATGACCCTCTTGTGGATGAGAATAATCCCTTAGTCAATCCCTTGGCCAATACAGAAGAAATTAGTGCAGTAACAATCCCAGCTCCCACTCTTTTACCTTCATCTGAAGAAGTTCAACTGAGCTTTCAAGAGGGAATTTCTCTGAACATTTCTCATTCTCAGCTAACTTTGTTAAGGGAAAAATCGCCCTATTTTAAGAAGCTGTGGTCGGGGCAATTTCAAGAAACTCTGCAACATCCTCTCGCTTTGACACAAAAGGAGTTTACGCATCTGCTTAATTGGGTCATGGATGTTAACTTTAAAGTTCCCTTGGAAGAGACCTCTTTTTCTATTCAACTAGCCGATTATTATGGACTAACAGAAGTGGTGAAACGTTTAGAAGAACAACTGATAGAGGGATATAAATCACAGAAATTTGAATCTTTTAACTCTACTGAAGAGAGTTTAGTCAGATTAAAAGAACTTTTAAATTTTGCGCAGCAATGTCAATTAAACACTTTGAAAAACTATTTAGAATTGACCGTTGTAGGCGCCTTATTAAACCAGACCTCTCAATTGGCAGAGTTTGAAAGAATTATAAATCATTTTTCAGATGAAATAGAAACTCTTGATTTTTCAAATCAGACTTATTTAACAGATGCCCATCTTTTAGCATTAAAAGATTGTAAAAATTTAAAAGTACTCCATTTTAAGAAATGCCAGGGTCTCACTGATGCTGGATTAGCCCATTTGGCACCCTTAACGAATTTGCAGCATCTAAATCTGAGTAGGTGCTATCATCTTACCGATGCAGGATTAGCCCATTTGACACCTTTAACGGCTTTGCAGCATCTTAATCTAAGCTACTGTGAGAATCTCACTGATGCAGGCTTGGCCCATTTGAAACCCTTAACGGCTTTGCAAGATCTAGATTTAAACCAATATGGAAATCTCACTAATGATGGATTAGTTCATTTGAAACTTTTAACGGCTTTACGGCATCTAGATCTAAGCTACTGTGAGAATCTCACGGATGTTGGATTAGCCCATTTGACACCTTTAACGGCTTTGCGGCAACTAAATCTAAGCAAGTGCAGGAATCTCACCGATGCAGGCTTGGTTCATTTAACACCCTTAACGGCTTTGCAGCATCTAGATCTAAGCTACTGTGAGAATCCCACGGATGTTGGATTAGCCCATTTGACATCTTTAACGGCTTTGCAGCATCTAGATTTAAGCGATTGTAAGAATCTCACGGATGCTGGATTAGCCCATTTAACACCTTTAACGGCTTTGCAGCATCTCAATCTAAGTGGGTGCTATTATCTCACCGATGCAGGATTAGCCCATTTAACACCTTTAACCCCTTTACAACATCTCAATCTAAGCAGGTGCACTAAACTCACTGATAATGGATTAGCCCATTTGACACCCTTAACGGCTTTGCAATATCTAGATCTAAGCCAATGCTGGAATCTCACTGATGATGGATTAGCTCATTTGACACCCTTAACGGCTTTACAGCAACTTGATCTAAGCAGGTGCAATAAACTCACTGATGATGGATTAGCCCATTTGACACCCTTAACGGCTTTGCAATATCTAGATCTAAGCCAATGCTGGAATCTCACTGATAATGGATTAGCCCATTTGAAACCTTTAACGGCTTTAAAGCATCTCGATCTAAGCGATTGTAAGAATCTCACCGATGCAGGATTAGCACATTTGACACCCTTAACCGCTTTGCAGCATCTAAATCTACGCTACTGTATGAATCTCACGGATGATGGATTAGCACATTTGGTACCTTTAACGGCTTTGCAATCTTTAGATCTAATTGGCCGTAATAAACTCACCGATGCAGGATTAGCACATTTTAAAATTTTAGCAGCTTCACTCAATTTAAAAATTATTAAATCCTTAATTTAAGATTTTAAGTGGGTTGGAAAAAATCAATAGATGCTTTACGAATTACTTTGAATATGAAAATTGCAAGTTAACTTTTTTATTTTTTGCGTCATTTTTGGAAAAATCTGAGAAGCATTCATTCTCAAAAAGAAGAGTAGCTGTTTGATACAATCCCACTTTATTATAAGAAGGAAAGGGCTAAATATTGAGTGAGATTCAAAGAAACAGCCTCATTTAATTTATAAAGAAGAGATGAGCCAATCACTTTAAACAAAGGCTTAGCTTTGATCTCAGCAAGTGTTATTTTGAAGCCCTTTTTGATAAAAACAATCTGCTTCTTGTACCGCTTTTTTATAGTCAAATCGATAAGTTTAGCAGAGGAGCATCGCTTGTTGTCCATGGCTGCCTAAAAACCCAAAATTTAGGTTAATAAACTCAAAAATGCTATTTAAATAAAATTAATTATCATTCGTTTAACTATTTTTAACTAGCTTTTATCAAAATTTAAAAAATTCTTTTCAATAAAGCGAAGAATATCATTCGCTTTAAACCTAACAGAATTTAAGCTAGATGGGTTACAATCCCAAACCTTCCACTAACCTTCACCAGCAAAACTTGTATTATAAAATTTGTTTTGACATATTCAAATTTAGAATTTATTCATTTAAAATGTAGAAAATCAGGGAATCATCCATGAGCTAACTATCCCTCTTGGTTTGTAGAGATAGGCATGCTTTTGACTTTTGATTTTTTACTTATTTCTCATTTCTTTTACAGTCTTGCATTTACATATAAAGTAAGTTGAAAACATGCGGCCAGTCTTTTTGTTATAAGGAAAAATGACTATGGAAAAACTTGACCATGTACTCTCAGAACCCAGCGATTTGATCCAAGCTATTCAACAAGAAAGTCAAAAATTTCAAGAGTATTATCTTTGGCTGGAAATGGCTATGCCTTCCTTGTTTTTTGAGGAAGTTTCTCGGGATAATGTCATGTTGATCACCCATAGTTTGATGGGTTTCGATTTACAAGACTACTTCTCTATTATTAATCTTAAAAGCGCTTCTATTGTTCTTTGTTTAGAAACTTCCGACGCAGATTTACGCATTTTAAATCACTATACGTCTTATGGGATTAAAAATTATCAAGTTTATACTTCCAACATTTCCTTTCCTCATATAAAAGCTCGCTTAAGAATTGCAATAATTGATTTCATGAGTGCTGGAGAAGGAGCTGAATCCCTCTTCCCTGATAGTTCCAAAGAAATTTTAAAACAGTTAGTTAAAAAAGAGAATGCAGAAATTAGCGATCTTGACTTTGAAACACTACTCATTAAAATAAATACCCCATTTCTACACTCTTTACCTATAGAAAGACTTTCAATTGCTTTAAATGTCCTTTTCAAGGCGCAATTTCAAGATAATTGTCAATATGAAGTTCGCTATGAAGATAATTGGCAAAAGAAAGATAACGGATCCATGCATCTTATTTTAGCTTGGAGAAACACCCCAAAACATAATTTTCTCTATCACGTCGCACAAGTTATTTACCGTCATGGCTTAAGCATGAGAAGAGTCAATGCAACATATATGGATCCTCATGAAAAACAGAGTGTCCTTGTCATGGCACTTAGTTTACATGGAAGCAATGGAGAGCCTGTTTGGAATGTCGCCGATATTCCTGATTTTTTAAGAGAAATTGCAACTGTCAAGTATTTTGATCCTTCAGATCGCATCAGCGAACGATTAGTTAACTCCCATATTATTTCAGGAAATATGGGCAATTTATTAAAAGCGATGGTTAACTTCATCCATCAAACACTCGTTCATTTAGATGCTAATCTTTATACCGTGGAAAATATTGAAGAAGCTTTCTATCGGCATCCTGAATTGACAATTCAAATTTGTGAGGCTTTTAAACTTAAGTTTGCCCCCAATCATTGTGATTACGATTTATTTTTAGAAACCCGGAAAAAATTCTTGAATGATGTTTCTCAACTAGACACGGGACAAGAAAATAATGACATGCGACGAAAAAATATTTTGCTCCAAGCAATGAGTTTCATTTATTACACTTTAAAAACCAATTTTTATCGCTTAAATTATACTGCATTGAGTTTCCGTTTGAATCCTGCTTATCTGAATGATGTTCCGTTTGATAGACAAACAAAATTCCCTGAACTTCCATATGCCATCTTTTACATTCGAGGGATGCATTTTTTTGGTTTTCATATTCGATTTAAAGACTTATCTCGGGGAGGATTACGTACAGTTTATCCTGAACAATTAGAGCAAATGATTGCTGAACGAAATAATATTTTCACAGAATGTTACAATTTAGCTTGGACGCAACATAAAAAGAACAAAGACATTCCAGAAGGAGGAGCAAAGGGAATTATATTCTTAAAACCTTTTGACCAAATTGATTCTGACTCTCAAATTCTTAAACGGGAACTTGAATGGTCTAACATAGAACCTCAAGAAATAGAAAATAAAATTCAAATATTTCGCCAAGAACAAAAAATTGAATATCTTTATCAATCCCAAAGAGCTTTTATCGAAAGCCTCATTACAATCGTTAACTGTGACCCTGATGGGAAAATTCGTGCCAAAAATATTATCGACTACTGGAAACGAGCTGAATACATTTATTTAGGACCTGATGAAAATATGCACGATTCTATGATCGAATGGATTGCTAACTTTAGTCGAAAATATCACTACAAGCCAGATAGAGCCTTTATATCTAGTAAACCTACATTTGGAATTAATCATAAAGAATATGGGGTGACTTCCTTAGGATTAAATGTCTACATGCATGAAATCTTAAAATATATGGGTATTCATCCTGATAAAGACTTATTCACAGTAAAAATGTCTGGGGGACCTGATGGAGACGTTGCTGGTAATCAGCTTCTCAATCTTTATCACCATTATCCACACACAGCTAAAGTTATTGCTTTGACAGACGGAACAGGAACTATTCGAGATGATCAAGGTTTAGATTTGAGCATCATTAAAGAGCTTTTTTACCAAGGTAAAGGCATTTGTTATTACCCCCCTGAAAAACTTTCTTCCGGGAGTTTTTTGGTAAATAAAGGCCATAGAAGATATCCTTCAGCTTATATTCAAGAAACTTTGTGTTGGAGAAAAGTGAATAACGAAGTGATTGAAGACTGGTTATCTGGCAGCGATACAAACCACTTATTAAGGTATAATCTTCATAAAACCAAAACCGATATTTTTATTCCCGCTGGAGGGCGGCCTCGAACTTTAAATGAAACTAACAGCCATGAATTTTTAGATGAAAATGGTAGGCCTACATCTCGTGCAATTATTGAAGGAGCTAATTTATATTTGACTCCTTCAGCTCGCCGTTTTCTAGAAGAAAAAGGTGTTTTAATCATCAAAGATAGCTCTGCCAATAAAGCAGGCGTCATTTGTTCTTCATTTGAAGTTTTATGCGGGCTAACGCTAAGTGAAGAGCAATTTTTAGAGCATAAAGAAGCCTTAGTTGCACAAATTTTAGAAAGACTCAAAATTTGTGCTTTAAATGAAGCAGATCTTCTTATAAAAACTCATCAAAAAACAGGAGAATATCTCACTTCTATTTCCGACCAGATTTCTTCAAAAATTAATCAATATACTTATGAAATTCTCGATTATTTAGACTCTTTGTCTCTTCCTCATTCTTCCCAAGATCCCATGATTAGAGGATTTTTAAATTACTGTTTGCCAACTTTAATTGATCTTTTTTCAGACGAACTTTTGGATCAAATACCCGAGCATCACAAGAAGGCCATCATTGCCTGCCATCTTTCTGCCTATATGGTTTATAAAAGAGGACTTACTTGGTCTCCCTCTATTATTGATATTCTTCCACTTGTTCTTGCTGGAACTTCCCTTGCTAAATAAAACCTAAAAAGAAAAATTATAGCACTCGATATAATCGAGTGCTAAATTTGTTTGACGAAATTTTCCCTCTTTGTGTATAATAACAAAATTATTAGGGAGGATTCGCTCTTGAAAATCATCAAACCAACACCGATTAAACGCGTGGGTAAACACGATCGAGAAAGACGGGTTTTATTAGGCTTAGTCGATTACTATATTCAAACTGGAAAACCCGTTGGATCCAACACTTTAAAAGAAGCTGGATTTGAAGATTTGAGCTCTGCAACCATTCGTAATTATTTTGCCCAACTTGAAGAAGAAGGATATTTATTACAATCTCACTCTTCTGGTGGCCGCATTCCTACGGATTTAGCCTATCGAATTTATGCTCATGCTTATCTCAATACCAATGAACCTTATCCTAAGCAAAATCCTTTTGAAGCTTTTAAAAGTTTTGAATCAAAGGAAATCGCTATCTTTTTGCAAGAAGCTGCAGAAAAACTTAGCTGGGAAACTAATTGTGCTGTTTTCCTTTCTGCCCCTCGGTTTGATCACGATTTTATCGCTAACCTCAAGCTAGTTCCATTAGATGCCTATCGGTGCCTTTGCATTATTATGACGGATTTTGGAGTTATTAAAACTGAAGTCATGCATTTGCCAGTTAAACTCTCTCCTTTTGGAATCAAACGCATTGAGAATTATTTTCATTGCCGCTTAACGAATTTAGGAGAACCTGAAAATTTAGAGCCTGAGGAAGAAACTATTGCTCAAACTTTTTATAATGAATTAATGCTTAGATATATCGTTGGTTATTCAAATTTTATTGATGTGGATCTTTACCGAACTGGCTTTTCTCGCCTACTCTTTTACTCAGATTTTCAGGATACCAACTTACTTGCAAGCAGCCTATCTTTATTCGAAAATGCATATAGCATGCGCCTTCTTTTAAAAGAATGCAAAGCCTTAAATCATTTAAGATTTTGGATTGGGGATGATCTATCTTCTTTTGCAAATTCGAGCCCTAGATGTAGTGTTTTAACTATCCCTTATTATATCAATTACAAGCCAGTCGGCGCAGTAGGTTTATTAGGCCCAACAAGATTGCCTTACCGGGCATTGTTCAGTTTATTAAAGCTATTTTCTGATTGTATTAGCGAAACTGTTACAAAAAATGTTTATAAATTCAAAATTGATTACAGGCAACCTGAGCAAAGCTTATATTTGAAAAAAGAAGAAAGTTTACTGATTGGTCAATCACGTTTCCTCATCGAAGATAAGCGACCATGAAGTTATATAGACCAGAATGATAAAGGAGAAAAAAAATGGTTGACAAAGACGAAGAGCAAATAAAACAAAACGTAGAGGAAGATTTATCTTCGACAGTAGAACAAACAGGGGAAGAAAATGTAGAATTCCCATCTGCCCCTAATCATCCCAAACAGGTTCTTGTTACAGATGAAGAATTAAAAGCTTTAAAAAAAGAAGTGACAGAATACAAAGATAAGTATTTACGACTTTTGGCCGATTCTGAAAATGCACGGAAACGATTACAAAAAGAGCGGCAGGAAATTAGTCGTTATGCCTTGGAAAATATGGTGGTTGATTTTTTAAAACCTTTAGACAATTTAGAAAATGCGTTAAAATTTGCGCAGGGCATGTCTGATGAAGTTAAAAATTGGGCTTTTGGATTTCAAATGATTTTAACTCAATTTAAAGATGTTTTAGCAAGTAATGGTATTACAGCTTTAGAATCACAAGGAACTTTCTTTGACCCTCATTTACACGAGGCTATTGAAATGATTGAAACGGATTCATATGCTCCTGGCATTATTGTAGAAGAAAATGTCCGCGGATATAAAATGGGGGATCGAATGATTCGTCCTGCACGCGTCAAAGTTGCAAAAGCAATCTCTGCAATTGATCCGCAAGATAAATCAGAGCTTAATGAAAACAATTAAATAATTAGAGGAGATTTGACTATGAGCCAAAGTCAAACAAAAAAAGGGCGTATAATTGGAATTGACTTAGGAACCACTAATTCTTGTGTTGCTGTGATGGAAGGTGGAGCCCCTAAGGTAATCGCTTCTGCTGAAGGAACACGTACAACTCCTTCTGTTGTTGCTTATAAAGGAAATGAGCGTTTAGTTGGGATTCCCGCTAAAAGACAAGCAGTAACAAATCCAGAAAACACCATTACTTCTTCCAAACGTTTTATTGGACGAAAATATCAAGAAGTTCTCAATGAAATAAAAACTGTACCCTATAAGGTAACCAGCAATAACAACGGTGATGCTGTTTTTGAAATTCAAGGAAAAATTGTTACACCAGAAGAAATTGCCGCTCAGATTTTAATTAAAATGAAAGAAACTGCTGAAGCTTATTTAGGTGAAAAAATAACCGAGGCCGTTATTACAGTCCCAGCCTATTTCAATGATTCGCAGCGTCAATCTACTAAAGATGCTGGCCGTATTGCGGGTTTAGATGTCAAACGAATCATCCCTGAACCGACTGCTGCTGCTTTGGCTTATGGTTTAGATAAAGAAAACGCAGATAAAAAAATTGCTGTTTTTGACTTAGGAGGTGGAACATTTGATATTTCTGTCTTAGAAATCGGAGATGGGGTATTTGAAGTTCTTTCCACAAGTGGTGACACCCATCTAGGGGGAGATGATTTCGACAATGCTATTTTAAATTGGATGTTAGAGACATTTAAACAAGAACAGGGCATTGATTTAAGAAATGACAAAATGGCTTTACAAAGGCTAAGAGATGCCGCTGAGAAAGCTAAAATCGAACTTTCGGGTGTGCAACAGACAGAAATTAATCAACCATTTATTACAATGGATGCTTCAGGACCAAAACACTTAACCATGACTTTGACACGTTCTAAGCTAGAAAGCTTAACGCATGATCTTATTGAACGTACACGAGAGCCTTGCTTAAAAGCTTTAAAAGATTCTGGTCTTAATAAAGATGATATCAGTGAAGTGATTCTAGTCGGTGGAATGAGCCGTATGCCTGCTGTCCAAGAAGTTGTAAAAAGTATTTTTGGAAAAGAAGGTCATAAAGGAGTGAATCCTGATGAGGTTGTTGCCGTCGGAGCCGCTATCCAAGGTGGGGTATTAACAGGTGTCGTCAAAGATGTTTTATTATTAGATGTTACCCCATTGACACTAGGAATTGAGACATTAGGCGGAGTGATGACTCCTTTAGTTGAACGTAATACAACGATTCCTACTCAAAAAAAACAAATTTTTTCTACTGCAGCAGATAATCAACCAGCTGTTACCATTCGCGTCCTTCAAGGGGAACGCAAAATGGCTAATGACAACAAAGAAATTGGACGTTTTGATTTAGCAGACATTCCTCCTTCTCCGCGAGGAACTCCACAAATTGAAGTTGCCTTTGACATCGATGCTGACGGTATTTTGCACGTTTCTGCAAAAGATCTTTCTAGCGGCAAAGAGCAAAAAATTCGTATTGAAGCTCAATCAGGACTTCAAGAAGAAGAAATTAAGCGGATGGTCAGAGATGCAGAGGAACACGCTGAGGAAGACAAAAAACGTAAAGAAGAAGTTGAAATTAGAAATGAGGCTGACTCTTTAGCCTTCAGAGCCCAAAAAGCTTTGGATGAATATAAAGACAAAGTTCCTCAACAAATTGCCGATGATATTTCTAACAAAATAGAAGCTGTTAAAAAAGCTCTTGAAACCACAGATATTGCTCGTATTCGCTCAGCTAAAGATGAGCTTGAACGCCAAATGCAGCAAATCGGTGAAGTGATGTCTAAAGTGGCTGGTCAAAGTGAAACGCAATCTACTGGCTCCGGATCTTACCAAGAAAGCTCAAACCAAAGTTCGCAACATCAGACAAACAATAATAAACCTGATGATATTGAAGAAGCTGAAGTTGAAATTTTGGATGATAAAAAACCATAAATGACTTAATTAATTTAAAAGATTGGTGCTTAGCACCAATCTTTTAATAACTTCTTAACAACTACAGTTATCTATAACCCATCTAAATAAAATATACTTCTTAATAATTAGTTAATAAATT
Organism: Candidatus Protochlamydia sp. W-9; assembly: GCF_001950615.1. Lineage (NCBI taxonomy): Bacteria > Pseudomonadati > Chlamydiota > Chlamydiia > Parachlamydiales > Parachlamydiaceae > Candidatus Protochlamydia > Candidatus Protochlamydia sp. W-9. The sequence continues at coordinate 56,131 of NZ_BCPZ01000126.1, read as the reverse complement.
AATATATTTAATTCAATTATTACTAAGGTATTCAAATGAGTTCAAGTCTCAATCTTTTACTAGCAAAAATATGCCCTTACAGCGATTATAGCCTTATTTTAGATAATCGTCATTTTTATAGCTGGAAAAAACCTTATTTATCCTACGATAGTTATAAAGGCTGGAGCTTGGAACGTTTAAATATCTTTCAACGCATTGTTAGAAGCCTTTTCAAATTATATTCTCATACACATTTTTCTCACATTGGTTGGCGTTTAAGCTGCGAAACTGATATTGATCCTTTATTCATTCAAAATATGCAAAAGTGTTGGGAAGCAGCTTATCCGAAAAAAATATGTCCCTTTTTTACCTTCACACCCTACCTATTGTATGATTCGATAAAAGAGATGCTAGAGCTTAAGTCTGTTCAAAAAGTTAATAAAGCTCAAAATAATATCATACAAGAATTCATTATCGATCATATTAATATTGGATGCACGACTGAAACGATTCTGCAATTGTTAAAAGATAGTCAAAGCGATAAAGATTCCAATCGCAATCTGATTTGTACTATAGGTTTGATCATAGATCTGCATAGGCACTCTTATTTAGAGGCAGACATTTTACGCGTTTTTCAAGGTTCGGGTTACGAAAAAAGAGATATTCAATCGATGTTTGCTTTAGTTAAGCAACGATGTGATAATCAGCGTTATGATAGTGATTTTATTTCTCCATGCCAGAATAACCTCCCAGGATAGAATTATTTGCATTAACTGACTTGATATAAGTTTATCCTTGATCTTTCACACTCTTTCAATCAATTGATATGGATTGAATAACTTTATTTTTCCTTTAAATCTTAAGCCTACGAACAGTACGATAATCAAAACGATTTTTGAGGGAAGGCTCTTCTAAAGAAGAAATTTGCAAAGTCGGTTTGGGTTTTACAGAAGCATGAATCAATTGATCATTTCCTAAATAAAGTCCAACATGTTTAATGGAGTCATCATTAGAGCCAAAAAAAATCACATCTCCCCTTTCTCTATTATTCCAATTGATACACTGAAAAAGGGGAAAGGTAATTTGTTGAGAGGCATCTCGAGGAAGAATGATTTTCACCTGTCTAAATATCATTTGAATAAAACCTGAGCAATCATAACCAAAACTCGAAACTCCCCCCCACGTGTAAGGCAAGCCTAAAAACTGCTGGCTACCTTCTACCACTTTTTCTAAATTAGTTGAAAAAAGGTCCATAGTGATATCACCTTTTTGAATCCATCCTTTTTCCCCATTCATGAGTTGGATTTGTAACCATCTTCCTTCTTCTTCTTCAAGTGTTTCTAGTAGAGGTAATTCTACTTCAAAAGGAAGAGTCAAAAAAGGCTTTTCTCGATTTACATGAGGAGACTTATAAATATGTGCTGCATTCGATGTAATTTTAATAAGCGGAAAAGAAGATATCGTATTGCTCTCAATCATCTGTATTGGATTTATCCATCCTTGGTAACCATCGACCGTTTCGACTAAATAAAATTTGCCATCTTTCTTAATAATCTTAACTTTCCAACCATAAATGGCTTGCGAAATTACCTCGACGTGTTCATTTGGTAATCGATATAAATTTGCAACTGGATAATTAATGTTCATCTCATACATAGATATAATCACTTTCTGTTGATAACTTTACTTTTTATAAATCAAATAATTTCGTATAAATATAAACTTGGATTGAAAATTATAAAATTAATTTTCAAATTTAAACAATTTCATTTCCACTACTTATACACAGACAACTCGAAAAATTATAGTGAGACATAACAATCCAGACTAAATGCAAAAAAAGAGGCTATTTTATGTTAAAAAAATATTTACCTATTTTTTTTCTTTTTTTGATTCCTTTATTTATTGGCTGCGATAGAAAAATTAAACCTACAAAAGCAGAAGAGCAAATTTTTCGTATAAGTTGCGAATCTGATTTACTAACATTAGATCCTCGACTTGTGAGAGACTTAGGCTCTATTACCGTTATGCAGGCATTATATGAAGGCCTGACAAGAATACAAGCAGATGGAACAATTACGTTGGCTAATGCTGAAACAGTTACTCTTTCTCCCGATCATAAAACCTATACCTTTAAATTGCGTTCTAATGAATGGTCAAACGGAGATCCAGTCACTGCTTATGATTTTGAAGAGAGCTGGAAAAGTGTTCTATCTCCCCAATTTCCCTCTCCGAATGCCTATCAACTATACGTTATCAAAGGAGCTCAGGAGGCGAAAGAAGGCACGGCTAACTTAGATCAAGTAGGTATTTATGCTAAAGATAAGCAAACATTGATTGTAGAATTAAAAAATCCTACTCCCTACTTTCTTAATCTCACTGCGACACACTTTTTTTTTCCTGTCCACGCAGGTTTAAGAAACAAACTTCATCCTTCTAACTCTTTTTACTCAACCAACGGCCCTTTTAAAATTGATAGTTGGACAAATGACCTATCCATTATCCCTCATGTTGGTTACTGGGACAACTCCGCAATTAAATTAAACAAAATCATTTTTATCACCTTGGATAATCCAACTGCTTTACAATTATTTCAAAATCACAAACTTGATTGGACCGGTTCTCCACTTTCAACTATTTCCATAGATGCTTTAATTGCTTTAAAAAAAAATAAAAACTTTTACGTTACTCCAGCAGCAGGAATACATTTCTTTCGAGTTAATACGCCTAAATTTCCTCTTGATCAGATAAAAATAAGGCAAGCTTTAGCTTTAGCTTTAAATCGAAAGGAGTTAGTTGAACATGTCTTACAAGGCAACCAAGAACCTGCAACAAGATTAGTCCCTCCTACATGGCTTGAAACATCCGTTTTCTTTCAAGACGGAAATGATAGAATGGCTCAGCAACTTTTTAACGAAGCCCTTAAAGAGAACAATTTAGGCTTGCAAAATTTTCCTAAATTGACTTTGTGTTATGCATCAGGAGAGCGTCCTCATAAAATTGCACAAGTTGTTCAACAACAGTGGAAAAGCGTTTTGGGAATCAACGTACAGTTACAAGCTTATGAAAGTAAAGTTTATTTTGACCTTCTGAAAAAACAAGACTATCAAATAGGAATTGGATCCTGGTATGCTGATTTTCGCGATCCCATCTCTTTTTTAGATGTTTTTAAATTTAGAAATAACGGGACAAACAATACAGGTTGGGAAAACCAGCATTACATCGATTTACTTACAAAAGGTTCACAGGAAACTTCTCCTAACCAAAGAAATCAATTATTAATTGAGGCTGAAAAATTACTCATCCAAGAGATGCCAATCATTCCTCTATTTTTTGGATCGTACAATTATTTGAAAAAAGAAAATGTCCATGACGTTTATTTTTCAGAACTTGGTTATCTAGATTTTAAAAAAGCTTATCTCAGCCCCCTTAATTAAAGATTGCTATGTACCAAGTCTATTTTTGTAGAAAATTTATTTATTTACTTAGCTCTCTTTGGATCATTATAACTTTAACTTTCATCCTTATGAAAGCTGTTCCTGGGGATCCGTTTAATGACGAACAAGGATTAAGAACTGATATCCATCAAACCTTAATAAAAAAACATGGTTTAGATCAGTCTGGAATTAATCAATATTTAAATTATCTCTCTCTATTATTGAAAGGTAATCTTGGCTATTCTTTAAAATACCAAGGTCGATCAACGAATCAAATTATTCAAGAAAGCTTTCCTATTTCTGCCCAACTTGGTTTCCAAGCTATTTTTATTGCTTTGATCGGCGGGGTAATCTTAGGATTAATTGGAGCTTTAAAGAAAAACAAATGGCAAGATTTTTTTATCTTAATCCTGACAGCTATCGGGACGTCAATTCCTAGTTTTATTTTAGCAACTTTTCTACAATATATTTTCGCTATTAAATGGGGTGTGCTTCCTCTTGCTCAATGGGGAAATTTCAATCAAAGTATTCTCCCTTCGTTATCTTTAGCCCTTCTCCCTATGGCATTCATCGCACGTTTAACACGAGCAAGTTTAATTGAAATTCTTAAAACTGATTATATTAAAGCTGCCCAAGCAAAAGGACTTCCCTATTATAAAATACTCTATTCTCATGCTCTTCGCAATGCCTTACTTCCAGTCATAAGTTATCTTGGTCAATTACTTGCTAATATTTTAGTGGGAAGTTTTATCATTGAAAAAATTTTCAGCATCCCAGGCCTAGGAGGATGGTTTGTAAATAGTGTTCTCAGTAGAGACTATCCTGTTATTATGGGATTGACTCTTTTTTATAGTACTCTTTTGCTATTATCTGTCTTTATTGTCGATATCATTTACAGCTTATTAGATCCTCGCATCCAACTCATTCATAAGGAATTAGTATGAAATCCTCCCTTTCTCAATCAGATTTTACTCCATTGGAAGAATGGGAAGAAGCTTTTGTGCCACCATCCTATAGCAGACCCTCTATTTTTAAACGTTTTCAATCTCATCCCTTAGGAATCGCAGGAATGCTTCTTTTTTTAGGAATTGTTATTTTAACGATTTTAGGACCTTTAATTTCTGGATATTCTCCCGAAACAACGCATCTGACTTTAAAAAATCACCCTCCTTCTTCACAGTTTTGGTTTGGCACAGATGACCTTGGTCGCGATCTTTTTACGAGAGTTTGGTTTGGGGCTCGAATTTCTCTTTGTATTGGTTTTTTAGCCGCCTCTATCGATCTAATTGTAGGATTAATTTGGGGCGGTATTGCCGGTTTTTCTGGAGGTAAAATTGATGAAGCGATGATGCGATTTGTCGATATTTTATACGCTCTACCCTACTTACTTATCGTTATTTTGTTTACAGTAGTTTTAGGATCTGGCTTTTTCTCTATTGTCCTTGCTATTACATTATTTGGATGGATAACGATGGCTAGAATTGTTCGAGGGCAAATCCTTTTAATTAAAGAAATGGATTATATTTTAGCTGAAAAAGTATTAGGAGCAAGTTTTTCGAGAATTTTATGGAAACATCTTCTACCTAATGCCAGCGGACCCATCCTTGTTACTTTAACGTTAACGATTCCTTCCGCTATTTTTTCTGAAGCTTTTTTAAGTTTTTTAGGGTTAGGTGTCCAAGCCCCAACAGCAAGTTGGGGCACAATGGCACATGAAGGATTGCCTGCCCTTCAATATTACCCTTGGCGATTATTTTTTCCCGCTTTTTTGATTAGTTTGACTATGCTTTCTCTTCATTGGATTGGTGAAGGATTGAAAAGCGCTTTTGATAAAATAGAGTAAGTTTCTTTATGATTCAGCCACTTGTTGACGTATGTCAGTTATTTCTCACTCTTGAAACTTTGCATGGTTCCCTCCATGCCCTAAGAGGTGTTAATTTTCAACTTTATTCCAACGAAATTGTAGGGCTTTTAGGAGAATCGGGATGTGGCAAAAGTTTGACAGCTTCCTCAATTTTGAAGATCTTTCCCCCTTCTCTTCAAAAAGTTTCCGGCCAAATCTTATTTCAAGGTTCGGATATTTTAAAATATTCTAATAAGCAAATAGAAATGGTCCGGGGAAAAAAAATTGGAATGATTTTCCAAGATCCATCCCTTGCACTCAACCCAACCAAAACAATTGCAGATCAATTCATCGAAGGGTTGCTATGGCATTGCCAATTAAATAAACAAGAAGCCTATTATCAAGGAATCAATTGGTTAAATAAAGTTGGCATCAATAATGCCGATCTACGGATGAAACAATATCCTCATGAGATTAGTGGCGGAATGAAACAACGTGTCCTCATAGCTATGACATTAGCTTGCCATCCCTCCCTTGTTATTGCCGATGAGCCAACAACTGCTTTAGATGTGACCACACAACGACAAGTTTTAAATCTTTTGAAAGAATTACAAAAAGAAGTAGGAATGACTATTTTGCTTATCACGCATGATCTTGGTGTAGCAGTTCATATTTGCGATCGATTATTGATTATGTATGCAGGTCAAATCGTTGAGTCTGGTTCTACTAAAAAAGTGATTCAATCTCCAAAACACCCCTACACACAAGGACTTATACAAGCTAAAAAAAGCTTAATGCATTTTCAAGATGAGGTTCTTTTTACCTTGCCAGGATCTCCTCCTTCCCTTTTTGCTCAGACATCCCTTTGTGCTTTTGGGCCAAGATGTCGGCACGCTATGCGAATTTGTCAGAAGGAAGCCCCGCCGATGAACGAAAATGATCCTCATAAAGCCGCATGCTGGCTCAAAGTAAAGGAAAAAAATAGTGATGTCTGAGATTTTAAAAGTTGAAAACCTTTCAAAAGAATTTCGCTTAGGTAACAAGGTTCTGAAAACTATCGACGACATCTCTTTTGAACTTAATAAAGGAGAAATTTTTGGATTAGGAGGGGAAAGCGGGTGTGGAAAATCTACTTTGGCTAAACTTCTTGTCAGACTTATTGAACCGACAGCGGGATCTATAAAATTTCAAAATAAAGATTTTCTTAAATTAAACAGAAAAGACTTGAAGCTTATGCGCCGGCATATGCAGATGGTTTTTCAGCATTCATCAAGCTCGCTTAATCCTCGCATGACAGTTGAAAAAATCTTACAAGAGCCTTTTTTGATTCATGATCAAAAAGAAAAAGCTACTAATAGTCAACTCTTAAGTCAACTGTTGTCTCAAGTGGGATTATCTGCAGACTTTTTAAAAAGAATTCCTCAAGAGTTAAGTGGAGGACAAAAACAAAGAGTTTCTTTAGCTAGAGCCTTAGCTCTCTATCCTCAATTAATTATTTGCGATGAACCTTTTTCCGCCTTAGATAGCTCTGTTCAAGGACAATTAATTAATTTGATGAAAGACATCCAACAAAAAAATCATTTAACTTATCTTATAATTTCGCATGATCTAGAAGTTTTACGCTATTTTACACATCGCTTAGCTATCATGTACTTAGGTCATTTTGTTGAGCTGGGGCCGACTAAGGCTGTTTATGAAAATCCTCTCCACCCCTATACAAAAACTCTTTTGGCAGCGGTTTGTACTCTTTCATTTGAAGCAAAGCAAACGCCATTATCTATCCTAAACGACTCTTTTTCCCATCTTGACACCTCTACAGGGTGCCCTTTTCAATCTCGCTGTAAATTGGCAAGTTCGATTTGTAAAAAAATAAAGCCTTCTTTAAAAGAAGTACAAAAAGGCCATTTTGTCGCTTGTCATTTTTATTAACACAATTGGTTATCTTATTTGATGAACGAATATACCAGGCTTTTTGTGCCTATTCAAAATGACAAAATAAGCTAAAATGCCTTTAATGACTCCTCTTTAATGACTCCTCTTGTTTATATAACCCAAATAGCTTTATCGTCAGATCTTATTTGTAACAGTTTTAGCTCATCTATCACTTTTACATCGATGCTCTGAAGTCTTTATTTAATGGATCACAAATTATCGTCAATTCGACAGAAGGAACAAAATTAAAAAACTTTAAAGATAATTTAATAAATTTTTAATCTTCAAAACTTTCTAACTGTTAGCTTTGATTTAAGGCAGCAAATTGCGAAACAAAAATCTTCACTATTTTTGGGATGAGAAGTCCATTGGAGCATCTCTTTTCCTTTAATACATCAAAAGATGCAACATTTTGAATGATATAAAATAGTGCCTAATCCTTCAATTCTCAAAAAAATACCTAATGAAATGCTTGGGAATGGCTGGTGAGATATTCTCAGCAAACAGTTGAAATTAGGTAGGCTTTCCAGATTGTGTTCGAGTTTCCTGAAATTAAGTGTAATTGCTTTGAAAAAACTTATTCAAGCTTTGTTCCTGCAAAACATTTTTTTCATTATTAAGCTAACAAGCTTAGATATTTTTCCTGTTAAAGATTAAAGATGCTGCATTTAAACCGTATTGATTTTTACTTGTTTTCTAACAGCTGTAATAGTATGAATAAGAAATTGTAGGATTATATACTTAAAAATTATTTAATTAATTTGGATGGTAAATTTGAATATTCATAACCCAAGTTTTAATTCTAGTAATCCCCTTGTTAATGCAGATACTTATTCTTACTCTCGATCGAGCAAACATTTAAAATTTTTTGAACGAATAAATTTATTATGCAAAACAATTTTTCAGGGTTTTTCAAGCCTATTCTTTAATTATCTCAAAAAAGATTTACTTCAATTTCAATGGAGAAAACTTTTAGGAGAACAAAAAGAAATTGTCATTTCTAATTTTACTATAACTCATTTAGAATCAGAATCTGATGTATCTTTATCAAGTTTGAGTCAAACTTCATACTTTGCCTCCCCTTCTTTCAGACTGAGCTTTCAGGATAATACTCATCTAAATATTTCAAGTTTCCAAAAATCTTTGTTAATGGAAAAATCGCCTTATTTTAAAAGTCTTTGGTCAGGAAGTTTTCAAGAAACTCTTCAAGATCCTCTCACTTTGACACAAAAAGAGTTTGCTTATCTGCTCAATTGCCTGGTGGATGCTAGTTTTAAAATTCCTGTGGAAGACATTCTTTCTTTCATTCAATTAGCCGATTATTATCAACTGACTGAAGTTGTGAAAAATTTAGAAGAACAGTTGCTTAATGGGTATAAATCAGAGAAATTTAAGTTGTTCAATTCCAATGAAGACAGCTTAGTGGAATTAAAAGAACTTTTAAATTTTGCGCAACAATATCAATTAAACACTCTAAAAAATTATTTAGAGCTTACAGTTGTGGGTTCATTATTAAATCAGACTTCTCAATTAACGGAATTTGAAAAAATCTTAAATCATTTCTCAAATGAGGTGGAAGCACTCAATTTTTCAGAAAATGCCCATTTGACTGATGCCCATCTCTTAGCGTTAAAAACTTGTAAAAATTTAAAAGTGCTTTATCTTAAAAAATGCTGCAATCTCACGGATGCTGGTTTAGCGCACTTGACACCTTTAGTGGCTTTACAGTATTTAGATTTGAGTAAGTGCCATAATCTCACGGATGCCGGATTGACGCACTTAACATTCTTAGACGCTCTAAATTATTTAGGTCTGGGTGAGTGCTATAATCTCACGGATGCTGGATTAGCACATTTGAAATCTTTAATAAACTTACAACATTTAAATTTGAATAACTGCAATTTCACGGATGCTGGATTAGCGCACTTGACATCCTTAGTGGCTTTACATCGTTTAGATCTGCGTTATTGCCTTAATCTCACAGATGCTGGATTGGCGCACTTGACACCCTTAGTCACTTTAAAGTATCTGAATCTGAGTCAGTGCTATAATCTCACGGATGCTGGATTAGCACATTTGACACCTTTAGTGAGTTTACAGCAATTGAATCTGTCCGATTGCACAAATCTCACGGATACTGGATTAGCGTATTTGTCACCCTTAGTGACTTTGCAGCATTTGAATTTAAATGTATGTAAACTTATTGACGCTGGATTAGCACATTTGACACCTTTAGTGAATTTACAGCAATTGAATCTGTCCTATTGCACAAATCTCACGGATGCTGGATTAGCGCATTTGTCAACCTTAGTGACTCTGCAGCATTTAGATTTGGACGGATGCTATAAACTCACGGACATTGGATTAGCGCATTTAACACCTTTAGTCACTCTGAAGTATTTGAATCTGAGTTGTTGCCATAATCTCACGGGCGCTGGATTAGCGCATTTAACACCTTTAGTGGCTTTAAAGCATTTAGATCTGAGTTGGAACGGTGATCTCGAGGACGCTGGATTAGCCCATTTGACACCTTTAGTCGCTCTAAAATATTTAGATCTGAGTGAATGCTATCAACTCGCCGATGCTGGAATAGCACATTTAACCCCTTTAGTCGCTCTAAAGTATTTAGATCTGAAAGGATGCCCTAATCTCACCGACGCTGGATTGGAGCATTTAACATCCTTAGTGGCTCTAAAGCATTTAAATCTGGGGAGATGCAATAAGCTCACCGACGCTGGATTAGCGCATTTAACATCTTTAATCGCTCTGCAGGACTTAGAACTGTCTAATTGCCAAAGGATTACGGACGCTGGATTAGCGCACTTGGCTTCCTCCATGACCCTGCGCATTTGGACCTAAGTAGATGCCATAAAATCACGCACCATGGGTTAGCACGTTTAAGATCTACAGGGGGGCTTTAAAACATTTAGTTTGTTGATTCCTGAGTGGATGCGAACTGATACAGCTTGAATTGTAATAACAAAAAAATCAAAAATGAAAGTTGTAAAAAAGATAGAAAATTGTTTTAAAATATTTATTTTTACAAACAAGAAGATTTTAAAAATGAACAAATAAAGCAGTTTTGAATAATCCCCTTTTGAATAATATAATTTTTCAGTAATTATTCTTTAATAAACCAATTTTTTCTAAAATTCACTGAGAACTAATATTTGTGAGATCTACCAAAGCTTCGATTTTTTCAATCTCAAGATTTTCGAAACCTGTTTGAATTACTATTTGACTGCTTGTGTAGCATAGCCATATCTCCAGTATTTTCGATATCACATAGCCTGACGCACTTTTACAATTGTGAGCTCTCCTCTGCCTTTATCAAGCGTGAAAGGTCCTATGACTTTTTTGCCAATTTAAAAATTCTATAACATCATTTTGAGAGGTGTAGTTGTTCCACAATATGAATTTTGTAACTTTATCATCTGCTGCCCACCCCCCTATAAAATTATCTACATCTCTCAAAATATTTTTTTTAAAGTTATTTTTGGTTCTTGCTGTTTATAATCAGATATCAAATTTTCTTTCCAAAATTTTTTGGGATAAAACTAACCAAATCAAATAAAAATAAAAACTAACATCGACAAGCTTCTATACAGCGCATATACTTTAGTTATTGACCAGATGTTAGCGAATAGCCAACACAAAAGAAGAGAAATAATTATGCGCATTCTTGGGCATAGGAAGCGTATTTAATTAAAACCATTCTGCTGCGTCGTTTTAATTTATTTTGAATTAGAATCCCTATGGCTATGCTAAATTAATTAATGGCTGACTAAGACTATCTAATTTTGTAAGATAAGCTATAGATCAAGCTAATTATAAAGGCGGTGGCAACAAATAGAAAATTATAGTGAGACTCGGAAAATTTTTTAGTTTTTTTTGAAAAGGGTAGCTCAAAAGTTTTATTGAGCTACCTTTTAATTTCAATTGATTGCAGAACTAGCAGTAGTAGATTTTCCATGAATAGGATAAATTTCATCGTCAATAATGACAATTTCTTCGTTTTCCACTGTCACATGACAACGACGTCCTTCATTAGGATTCATCAAAATCCGCTCTGCTAAAGGATCCTCTAGGAATTGTTCAATGGTACGTCTTAATGGACGAGCTCCCATTTCTACTTGGAAACCTTTATCTACCAAGAAATTCTTAGCCGCATCATCAAGCTCAATAAATATTTCGCGTCGAGCTAGACGTTTGCTAAGTTTTTCAATTTCTAAAGAAATCACATGCAATAGATTGTCTCGATTAAGCGGATGGAAAATAACGATGTCATTCAAACGGTTAAGGAATTCAGGTTTAAATCGTTTTTTGACTTCGCTTTCAATTTTTTCCTTAATATGAATATAATCTAACGATCCTTCAGATGCTCCAAAACCAATCTCAGTACTTTTTTTAATAAGATCAGCCCCCAAGTTAGAGGTCATGATAATAATTGTATTTCGGAAATCAACTCTTCTTCCAAAAGAATCTGTCAAACGCCCTTCTTCAAGTATTTGTAACAGAAGATCCATGACATCAGGGTGTCCCTTCTCAATTTCATCAAACAGGACCACTGAGTAAGGTCGCTGTCTAACTTGTTCTGTTAGCTGTCCACCTTCTTCATGCCCCACATAGCCAGGAGGAGAGCCTGTCATGCGACTAACGGCAAATTTTTCCATATATTCCGACATATCGACTTGAATGAGTGCATCTTCACCGCCGAACATGTTGATTGCCAAAAGCCTAGCTAAAAGTGTCTTCCCAACTCCTGTAGGACCTAAAAAGAGAAAAGCTCCAATCGGACGATTTGGATCTTTGATGTCAGCTCTACTTCGACGAATGGCACGGCAAACTGTTTTAATAGCGTCTTCTTGGCCAATAATTCCTTCTTTTAAGATCTCTTCCATTTTGAGAACTTTTTGTAATTCACCTTCAGTTAATCGATTGAGAGGTATTCCCGTTTGCCTTGCTATTACATTTGCTACATCCTCATCCTCAACAATGACTTCATGCTCTTCTTTGTTAATTTCCCATTCAGCTCGAATTTGTTGTAACTGCTCACGCAAGGTTTTCTCTTTATCACGTAATTTGGCAGCTTTTTCATACTCTTGCTTACCAATAGACTCTTCTTTAGCCAACCTTGTGGCCTCTATTTCTGACTCATACTTACTAATGTCTTGTGGCTGATTCATCATAGAGATACGCAGTTTGGCACCTGCCTCGTCAATTAAATCAATCGCCTTGTCTGGTAGAAAACGCCCATGAATATAGCGATCCGATAAGACCGCGGCAGCACGAATTGCTTGGTTAGTAAAAATGACTTTATGATGTTTCTCATACTCTGGTTTTAAACCATAAAGAATTTCAATGGTATCATCAACACTTGGAGGAGCAACTAAGATTTTTTGGAAGCGACGTTCTAAAGCTGCATCTTTCTCAATGTGCTTCCGATATTCATCAATTGTTGTTGCACCAATACATTGCAATTCTCCACGAGAAAGAGCTGGTTTTAAGATATTTGAAGCATCTATAGCTCCTTCAGCAGCACCTGCGCCAACAATTGTATGCAATTCATCAATAAACAGTAAAACATTCCCATTTTTCTTGATTTCATCCATAACAGCTTTAATACGTTCTTCAAATTGTCCCCTGTATTTAGTACCGGCAATCATTAAAGCTAAATCAAGTGTAATTAATTTTTTCTTACGTAAAGTATCAGGCACATCTCCTTTTACAATAGCTTGAGCAAGCCCTTCTACTATAGCAGTTTTACCGACTCCTGCTTCTCCGACTAAAACTGGATTATTTTTTCGACGTCGACACAGAATTAAAATGAGTCGCTCAATTTCTTCTTTTCGACCTATGACTGGATCCATCTTGCCTTCGCGACACATTTCAGTTAGATCGTGTCCATAAGCTCTTAAAGCCGGCATTTTATCATTAGCAGTTCCAGCAGCTACTTTTTCGTAAGAACCTTTTCCCCCACTGCCAGGTGATGGGTTACTTGGACTAATACCAGCTCCACTAATGGGAGGAAGTTGTAAGTTAAAAGTTTCAAGTTCTTTTAAAACCTCTTTACGCACTTCTTTCAAATTGACATTTAAATTTTCTAAAACTTGTGCGGCAACGCCATCTGTTTGTCTTAATAAACCAAGCAACAAATGCTCTGTCCCCACATAATTATGATTTAGATTGGCTGCTTCTTCATTTGCAAACTCAAAAACTTTTTTCACTTTTCCAGTTAAGGCGGGATCCCCGTAAACTTGGATTTCAGGTCCGTATCCCACTAATTTTTCTACTTCACTGCGCACGGTTTCAAAATCAATATTAAGATTTCGTAAAACGTTAACCGCAACACCTTGGCCTAGTTTAAGTAGTCCTAAAAGGACATGCTCTGTGCCTAAATAATTATGATTAAGTCGCTGCGCTTCTTTTTTGGCTAATTTAATAACCTGTTTTGCACGATTCGTAAATTTATCAAACATGTTGAACTCGCTTTTTTTTAGAATATCAGATGCTTTGGTTTAATGATGATCTATTATCATTAAACCATGGAATAAAGTGCAAAAGACTCTTTCGCTGCAATTAAATTCACTCTCAAAATTCAATTATATAAGTCAGCGAAATGAATTTGAAAGCAATCAACTGTTTGTGCCCAAATGTAGTTTGCATCTCTATTTTTTGCAAAAAAAAAGTTTAAATAAGTAATTTGATTATAAATTATTAACTTCTAGGAAATTGGAAATAATGGATTCTTAATATTTTTAATGATAAGCTTTCATTTATTTTTTAGCAATCACATAAAACAACTGCTAAATACTAAAACTTTTGGCAATTCTATCGGCTAATAAACGGGCTTGCAAAACTCTATCATTTACAGAAACCCCGTCAAAAGAATGACCTGTAAAAGTGAATTGGGGATAAAGAGATAAAGATTGAGATAAATTGATTAAAGTTAGGTAATGTCCAATTTGATATTGAGGGATCGCCTGTTTGGCTAAAGAAACATAAACTTCATCTGGCACAGAATCAATCGCCAAATGCCTTTCGATAGAAGATAATGCAAGGGCTAATCCTTTTTGCCTATCATCTATCTGAGGGTGCTGAGTTCCCCCCATCATAACTGTTAAGCGAGTGTGCTCAGGAGAAAAATTTTGCTTAGGGAACACTGCAGAATCCCATACACATCCCAAAATCGATTCTTTTTCTTGAAAGGGAATTAAATAACCAAAGCCAGATTTTTTTAAAACAGGTCGACGATAACCGCAATTGACAACCATCACAGAGGTTGATTCCATAGACTGTAGCAGTGAGGCCGTTTCACTAAACTCTGAACCAAGTAAAGGAGCCAATTTTGAAGCTGGCAAAGCAGAAATCAAATGATCAGCTTTAAAAACTTTTCCGTTATCTAAAACAACTGTGGCTCCCTCTTTTTCCATTTCAATCATTTTCACGGTAGAAGAAAAATGAATATTAGCATCTAGTTGATGCATAAAAGATTGTATTAAATATCCCATTCCTTGCTTAAAGGAAAAAAGAGGTTGTTTCATCCAATGTGAAACAAAAGCGCTAGAGGGAGTTTTTTCTTTTTTTTGGTTCCATATTCCTTTAATTAAAGATCCGTTTTCTTGTTCCCACTTCCAAAAAAGAGGAAAACAGCTTTTCATGGATAATTTTTTGCAATCTCCGGCATAAATTCCTGAAACAAATGGATCAATTAAACGGGAGGTCCATTCTTTTCCAATACGTCGGCTAAAAAATTCTTCTATAGATTCATCTTTTTTTGATGTCCTTGGAGAATTCAAATCACGATAAACCGCTTTGAGCCATCCTTTAACAAGAGGGTTGAAAAGGATATGTAAAAAGGAATTGGGTAAAGGCTGTAATTTTTTTTGAAAATAAAGAAAACGAAGGTTCGCAGAAGGATGTGCCCCAATGATTTCATTACATAATCCTAATTCTTCAATGAGTTGAAGCATTTCTCTTCCAGAGCCTTTTGAACGGCAACTGCGTGGACCTGTCTCAAACAAAAATTCTTGAGAATGAATCGTTTGAATCCACCCTCCAGCTCTTGAATTTGCTTCTAACAAAGTAAGTTGAACAGAAGATCCTAATAGTTTTTTCAAAAACCATGCTGTTGCAAGTCCGCTAATTCCAGCACCTAAGATCACGATATGTTTAACCACGCCTTTCCCTCACAGATTCAACAAAAGTGCGAACTGCCTCTTCAGAAACATCAGGAAAGATGCCATGCCCTAAGTTTAAAATAAACCCTCGATCTCCTTCCATTTCATCTAATAAAGCATTTACCTCTTCCCTGATTTTGGGCAAAGGTGCATAAAGCAAATCAGGATCTAAATTTCCTTGCAAAGCAATGGGATAAGGAATGACATCACGCATCCGTTTTACCCGACAATTCCAATCTAATCCAACAGCTGCAGGTTTAATAGAAGCTAAATCTGGACCAAAAACCGAGGACCCTCGACAAAATAAAATGAGAGGAATATCTTTTTTTAATCCTTTTAAAATGTACTTTAAATAATTTAAAGAAAACTCTTGAAATTGACGATAAGAAAGAGTATTTGCCCAAGAATCAAAAATCTGTAAAGCATGTACCCCCGCATCAATTTGCATATTGAGATAAGCAATCGACCAATCTGCTATTTTCCGAAGTAAAGTATGAAATCCTTGCGGCTCATGATACATCCAATGTTTAATTTTTTTGAAGTCTCGGCTAGTTTTTCCTTCGATCATATAACTTGCCACAGTAAAGGGTGCTCCACAAAAACCAATTAAAGGAACATTTAATCGGGGTTGTAAACATCTAATTCCTTCCTTGACAAATTCAAGAGAAGTAAGATCCTCGGGCATCGCAAGTTTTTCAATATCGTGAAGATTAGTGATAGGTTTTTCTATAATAGGTCCTACCTTATCTTCAAAACGAACTCCTACTTTTAAGGCTTCGGGAATGACTAAAATGTCTGAAAATAAAATAGCTGCATCGACTCGATAAGCTTCGATAGGCAATAAGGTAACTTCAGCAATCAATTCTGGATTGTGACACATATCTAAAAAAGAGTATTTTTCTCTTAATGCTCGATAAGAAGCTAAATGGCGCCCGGCTTGTCGCATAAGCCAGACGGGAGGCCTGGAATTATTGCGACAATGCAGGGCTTGAAGCAGTCGATCATTAAATGAACTACTAATGATATTTGAAACAACAGAATTAGATACATTTTTTTGGCTATAAAATACGTTCAAGTATAGCCTCAACGGTAAAACCAAATTCTTTCGCTAATACACCCGCAGGAGCTGAGGCTCCAAAATGTTCCATACAAATTGCAATGCCATCACGGCCAATGTATTTATGCCATCCAAGGTCAACACCAGCTTCAATACTGACCCTTTTACCAATATCTCCACCAAACAGACTTTCTTTATAATCTATAGGTTGCTTTTCAAATAAAGCCCAGCAAGGCATAGAAATAACGCGGACATTTTTACCAAGTTTTTCTAATTCATTTGCTACGTTCATCGCTAAACTCAATTCCGAACCAGTTGCAACTAAAGTAAAGTCAGCCTTTCCTTTTTCTTTTTTTACGATATAAGCCCCTCTCCCCATTCCTTCAACATAAGGAATGTTTGTTCCAGCTAAATCAGGTAAATTCTGGCGAGACAAAATCAAAGCCGTAGGGCCTTTATATTGCAAAGCTGCAATCCAAGACATTTTCACTTCATAACTATCTGCTGGGCGAATCACTTGTAGTTGAGGAATAGCTCTTAAAGCTGCATAATGTTCAACAGGTTGGTGAGTAGGCCCATCTTCCCCTAAAAAAATAGAATCATGGGTAAATTGATAAAAAACTTGTGCATGTTGTAAAGCCGCCAAACGAATTGCATTACGCATATAATCAGAAAAAGTTAAAAATGTTCCTACAAATGGAAGAATCATTCCAGTCTGATAAAGACCAGTCGCTATTGTCGCCATCCCAAATTCTCGCACACCGAACTTAATATTGCGTCCATGAAATTCGTTAGGAGCAATTAAAGAAAACTTCTTTAACATTGTCATATCGGATGAAGATAAATCAGCTGACCCTCCATATAATTGCGGAATCATATCTGCTAAACTATTGAGAACTTCTTGAGAAGCTTTACGTCCAGAAATTGGAGCTTTAATCATCAGATGTTGAAGCTTCTGCTCGAAATCATCGGGAAGTTTGTGATGTAGCATGATTTCTAATTCTTGGAATTTAGAAGGATTTTCTTTTGTCCATTCTTCAAATATTTGCTTCCACTCATTTTCTTCTTTTGCATCGGAAACAAGCTTATTTTGAAAGTAGTTGATGACAGCTTGAGGAACATAGAAATCTTCTTGAGGAATGCCCAGTTCATCTTTAGCTGCTTTAATCTCTTCTACTCCAAGAGGTGATCCGTGGGCTTTATAAGTCCCTCCTTTATTCGGGGCTCCTTTCCCAATAATAGTATGAGCTATAACTAAACAAGGCTTTTCTTGATAGTGTCGAATTTGAGAAAATACAGTATCAATAGCTTCAATATCGTTTCCATCTATTTCAAATACATCCCAACCATAAGCCTTATAACGAGTTTTAGTATCTTCTGAAGAGCTTTCTGCTAACGGTCCATCTAAAGAAACGTGATTCGCATCATAAATAGCAACCAAATTATTCAATTTTAAATGACCTGCTAATGAAGATACTTCTGAAGAAATCCCTTCCATTACACAACCATCGCCCATTAACACATAAACTTTATTATTAAAAATGGGATGCTTTTCTGTGTTAAATTTTTCTCCAAGAATTTTAAATCCAAGTGCTTGACCGACAGCATTACCTACACCTTGCCCTAAAGGCCCCGTCGTTGTTTCCACACCATCCGTCATAAATGATTCTGGATGGCCTGGAGTTGGGGAATGAAGCTGCCTGAAATTTTTGATGTCTTCCAACGTGATTTTGTAACCAGCTAAGTGTAGACAAGAATATAACCACATAGATCCGTGTCCAGCAGATAAAATAAAACGATCTCGATTGAGCCATTTAGAATCTTTGGGATTTTGCTTAAGATAATAACCATATAAGTATGCACCAAGTTCAGCACATCCCATTGGAAGCCCTGGATGACCTGAATCTGCTTTTTGAACAGCATCCATCGAAAGACCTCGAATGGTATTTGCTATTTGTTTCATGATTTGCTTTTGCTCAAAATCGAGAGGTTGAGGCACTGAAACTTGAAGATGGCTGCTCATATTTTTCACCAAATAAATTTAAAGATTAAAAAAACTTAATGTAGCTCTAATGCATAAAAAGGCGCAAGAAAAAGGGTTAAAACCTAAACTTGCCGTTTTTCCACCTCCTGGCTTTTAAAAAAATTGAAAGATAAATAAACTTTTAATAAGTATATAAATTTTAATTTAAATTCCATTTTTTAAAATTTACGATTACCGTTTATCCAGCTATTTATGAAATCGTCTAAGGACAAGCTCAAAATGAGTGTCTAATTCCTCGTTATTTTGAGACATTAACTCAAGTTTTTATGCATGCTCATTGATTCTATCGGGTTTTTTAAGATATGACGCTTTTTTAAGTATTTAAGCAAAAAGAATATGGTTATCTTAACTGTTTATGGAGCAGTAATACATTTTATAGAGGGGATTTTACCACTTGGGGAACTGATGCCTTAAATTAACTTTATTGATTAAATATGCCGAAGAAATTTTTATTATTAATATCCCGCATCTTCATTTTAGTCTTTACATTTAAAAAATACGTTTTATTAACGTTTTTCTTAACCATCCTCTTGAAGATCGAAAATCTCTTCCTAAAACAACCATTTTTTTATCAGCTTCTTTTCAAACAAAATTTTTAAATAAAGCTATTCTTTTCAAACACAATTTTTTAGCACATTTTTAACAGCTAATATAGTCGGAAAGCTCAACTTTTCTATACAAAGTTAATGCAAAGCTGATTTGATGTTTGGTAAAACTTGAATTTTACATCTTAAATCCTTACATTTAATCCTAAAATTTCATTAATAACCTAAACGATTTTTAAGTAAATAAACTCAAAACTCAGGTTAATAACTCTCTCGGTCAAAATCTTACACGAGCACTTATGTTAACACAATCTATCAGACGCCAATTCTTAGAATATTTTAAAAAACATCAACATCAAATCGTTTCTTCCTCTTCAGTTCTTCCTCACGACGACCCCACTCTTCTATTCAACAACGCAGGAATGAATCAATTCAAGGACGTTTTTTTAGGGAAGAGTTACCGCGATTATAACCGTGCAGCTACAAGCCAAAAATGTATTCGAGTGGGAGGAAAACATAACGATTTAGAAAATGTTGGTCATACGAGCAGACACTTAACATTTTTTGAAATGTTAGGAAACTTTTCATTTGGAGATTATTTTAAAACTCAAGCCATCCAATTCGCCTGGGAAGTTTCTACACAGGTCTTTGGATTCGAACCCGAACGAATTTGGCCAACAGTTTTCCGAGAAGATGATGAAGCATTTGAGCTTTGGACTCAATATGTTCCAGCTGAACGCATTACTCGTTTCGGAGAAAAAGATAATTTTTGGGCAATGGGAGATACAGGCCCTTGTGGGCCCTGCTCGGAACTCTTATACGATCGAGGATTTGATTACGGAAATGCCACAAAACCATCCGAAGATCCTTCTGGAGAACGATTCTTAGAATTTTGGAACCTGGTTTTTATGCAATTTAATCGACAAACGTCGGGTGTGCAAAATCCTTTACCTAAACCATCCATAGACACGGGTGCGGGACTCGAGCGAGTTATCAACTTAAAAATGGGAGTTAATAGCGTTTTTGAAACGGATATTTTAAGAAGTATTATTGCTCAAATTGAATTACTTTCAGGAATTGCTTATCATCCACAAGATCAACAATCTGCTGCTTTTCGAGTCATCGCTGATCATTTGCGTTGCCTCTCTTTTGCTATTGCCGATGGTGTTCAACCTAGCAATGTTGATCGAGGTTACGTACTAAGAAAAGTTCTTCGAAGAGCTGTTCGGTATGGACGAACATTAAAGCTTGAAAAACCATTTTTAGCCGAAGTTCTTCCTCAATTAGTTTCTACTATGGGTAGCGATTATCCAGAACTTGTTAAAGGGCAAGATCGCATTGCGGAAATTTTGACAATCGAAGAAGAGGCATTTATTCGCACTCTCAAGCGAGGGGGAAATATTCTTAATCAAGTGATTGAGAAGTCACAGGCAAGTCATCAGATAATTTCTGGTGATGATGCGTTTAAACTCAAAGATACTTATGGACTTCCAATCGAAGAAATTCTCTTAATCGCTAAAGATTCAGAATTAAAAGTTGACGAACCACGCTATCAACAATTAGAAGAAGAAGCAAAGCAAAGATCTCGTCACGTTCATAAAACTGTTCATCAAATTGCGGGAGAAAATATTTTCGCAGATTTTGTCAAAGTTCGAGGTGAAACTAAATTTGCTGGGTTTACACAAAATTCTTTAAAAAGTTCAGTCGTAGGGCTTTTTGTCAATGGAGAATTCGTCGAAGAAATGCAATCTGGGCAAGAAGGACTCGTCTTCTTAAGCGAAACCCCTTTTTATGCTGAAATGGGTGGACAAGTCGGCGATACTGGAACATTAGAAAATTCGAATTCCAAGTTCATCATAGAGGATTGTGTGGTACCTTATAAAGGTTTGATCGCACACAAAGGAAAATTGAATACAGGTTCTCTCAAAAATGGTGAGATAATTACAGCCTCGATTGATAAAAAACGGCGACAAAAAATTGCCAACAATCATACGGCAACTCATTTACTGCATTGGGCATTACATCAAATACTTGGAGAACATATTAAACAAGCAGGCTCAGTTGTCGATCCTCAACGCCTTCGCTTTGACTTTAGCCATCATAAAGCTCTTACTTTAGAAGAAAGCCGACAAATTGAAGACTTGGTCAATCAAAAAATTAGAGAAAACCTGCCTGTCAAATGTTATGAAATCAAGTATGAAGAAGCGCAAAAAAAAGAAGATATTAAACAATTTTTTGGTGAAAAATATGGTTCAACTGTTCGAGTGATTGATATTGACTATTCAAAAGAACTCTGTGGAGGCACTCATACGTCAGCTCTTGGAAATATTGGACTTTTTAGAATTTTGAAAGAAAGTGGCATTGCAGCAGGAATTCGAAGAATTGAAGCAGTCACGGGCGCAGAAGCAGAACTTTTACAGCGACAGGAGGAAGATTTACTTCGCACATTGGCTCAACAATTAAAAGTCCCTATTCACCAGGTATTAGAGAAATTAGAAAAACTTCAAGAAGAAAATAAGCAATTTATCGCTGAGCTTAAAGAAATCAAAAAGAAAGAACTTAACGTTTTAATCGACGGTTTTATAAAAAAAATTGAACAATTAGGAAACATCTCTGTTTTAATTTTAGAAACTGCACTTTCTGTCGAAGAATTGCGACTTTGTGTAGATTTAATCAGTGATCGAATCCCTTCTGCAGTAATTATTTTAGGGGCAATTTTCCCTGATAAATGCCAAATTTTAGTAAAGATCAGCGATGACCTTGTTAAACAAGGTATTAATGCCAACGAAATTATTAAAATTTTAATGCCTATTGTAGAAGGAAGTGGGGGTGGAAAACAACATACCGCACAAGGCGGCGGTAAAAAACCAGCTATGTTAGGAGAAGCCTTTAAGCAAATACGAATTTACTTAAAAGAAAAAATGAATGTGAAATAAAGATTTGACGGCTCAGATTTACACACCAAGCCGTTTTTTTAAGCTACCAAAATTTTTATTCATTCAGACTTGACTACAAATTAATCTCAATTTGTCTAGCCTTGAATCATTAATTTAATTGTAAAATGATACTAGCATACCCTTAAAATTGGCTTATTCTTGATTGATTTCAAATATCACATGAACATTTGCTCGCATTTCAACGAGGCCAATTTCAATAGGAACCTCATAAGTATTGTCAAAGCTTTGTTTAGTTGCCATCAACATTCTTGGTGTTGAATAATTCTGTTGATTAGGGTCTAAATCTAGAGACAAAACACGAACAAGACGGACATTTGCAGCTTTAGCTAAAGCATTTGCATCTTCAAATGCGTTTTGAGTTGCCAATTGAATGACTTCATGACGATAAGCTTGAGGATTATTCAAATTGAAATTGATTTGACTTAATTGATTGGCTCCAGCCTCGACAACAATCCCAATAATTTTCTCGATCAAACTGAGCTTACTTGTTTTTATATGAATCGTATTCGTAACTTCATAATGAATAATTGTAGAGGCTTCTTTTTTTTCTATTGAATCAGTATAGTGATAAATAGGTTGAATCGTAAAATGCCCTGTTTGGTAATCTTGAACATTTAAACCTAAATCAGTGAGCTGCCCAACTACTTTACGCATTTTTTCATTATTAGCTTGAACTGCTTTTTTAGATTCAGGGTCTTGTGTGACGACAGAAACACTCATTTCCAATTGGTCAGCAGGTTTAAAAATAGTTGCTTCCCCTTTTACCGTTAATTGTGGCAAATTAGAGCTATTAAATTCTTCCCCATAAGCTTGAGAGGAAAAAAAATACAAGATTAAGAATAGCAAACTCATTTTCTGCTTCATGACTTTCTCCCTTTTGTTAAGCTTGTTATGACAACTGTGCTTTAAACTAAATAAAAAAAATAAACGATAATCTAGCAGCTGCATACCTTAAACTTAAAATCTATTTACTATGTTAAATAGTATTTTTAAAGTTTTATTTTTAGTAAATTTACCCATTCACAAAAGATTTGTTTTGGATGGTTAAACTTTTCAGAGGAGTTAATTACTTTGAATGGAAAAAAAGGGAGTTGAAATGTTCTCTGATAATTCTACATAATAACTAAAAGTTATTTCTTTTTTAGACTAAGATGTTTCATTGGCCTCTTTTCGAAAGACAGGATGACATCATATATAACTCAAATAAATGGATTAAAAAACTCTTTGCCCATGATTTTTGAAAAGATGTTAAAAAGTGAGCGAATTCTTGCTCTTCAAAAAGCTTTACAGCATACCAAAGATATCCTCTTGATTGAAGAGTTATGGAATGCTCCAAAAGCCTTAATTGCAGCTCTTGCTCAACAAGTCAGCGGTAAACACGTTTTAATCTTAACAGGTTCTAGTCAAGAGGAAGCTCGACTTTTTCATGATTTAAGCTTTTTTACAAACTGTCCCACTGTCGACTTTCCTTCTTGGGAAACACTCCCTTCAGAAAATGTTCCTCCTAGCCCAGATATTGTTGGCGAGCGATATCAGCTCTTAAAGAAAATTAATTCGTCAAGCGAGCCTCATATCATTTTGACTAGCTTACAAGCCTGTTTGCAAAAGCTAATTGCTCCTTCTGCTTTTCAAAAGCTCTATCTCACACTTAAGACAAATGAGAGCTTTTTTTTTGATGATCTTATTCAAAAACTTAATTTGATGGGATATCAACGAAAATTTATCGCTTCTGATAAAGGAGAGTTTGCAGTACGCGGTGGAATTATCGATGTATTTCCTGTTTCCTCTCCCGATCCTTACCGCTTGGAGTTCTGGGGAGATGACTTAGAATCTATTCGTATTTATGATCCAATTGGGCAAATATCGGTCAGAACAGTCGAGCAAATTGATATTGCACCCGGTCTAGAACTTGAATTGCTCAATCAATCAAATGAACAGGCTTCTTTTTTAGATTATTTAGGGCCTGAAACATTAATTATTTTTGATGATCTTCTTGCCTTAGAAGATCGATACGCCTCTTTAATTAGCTTAGGAGCGAATAATAAATTTTTTAGTTCTATTGAAGAATTTATTCAATTATTGACTCCCTATCAAAAAATGTTTTGGTCACAAAAACCAATTGAAGAGCTTAGTGAAGTCAAACACCTAGATTCTAAACAAAGCGGTTATTATTCTCAGACGACAAATTTTCACAACCTCAAGTTTCAAATGTTTAATCGTGATTGGACCGTTAAACGTTGGCGTCATCCTTTTAATACAATTACAAATTATTTTATTTCTCAAGAAGAACAAGGGGACTTTAATGGGGATGAAATTCTTTATCGTCTGCCTTCCCTTTCCCATGAAACTTTTAGACTTGATCTTTTATGTGCAAGTGAATTAGAAGAAAATAACTTACGTCAAAAAATCCTTTCAAATAATATCCATTTACCTAAGCAAACCACTTATCAAATCGGTTATCTCTCAAGTGGCCTTGTCATTCAAGATCAAGAATGGATGATTTTACCCTTAACGGAACTAACGCATAGATATAAAATAAGGCGACAAAAGCTTCGAAGTACCTATCATACCTCTCCTGCTGAAACATATGATTTGACTCCTGGAGAGATGATAGTTCACTTAAATAATGGAATTGGACGTTATCTTGGAATCGAAAAAAGGGCTAACCACTTAGGCATTCTCAGTGAATTTTTCACAATCGAATATGCTGATCAAGCTAAGTTGTACGTTCCCTTTAATCAAGCACACCTTATCACTAAATATCTTGGATCCAATGAAGTCATTCCGAAATTACACACAATCGGGAGTAGTAAATGGAAAAAAGCCAAGGAACATACAGAAAGAGCAATTCTAGGCTATGCTTCTGATTTACTCAAAAGCTACGCAGAACGAGAAATTAAAGAAGGCTTTGCTTATCCTATCGATTCTGCGGATTTACAATCTTTCGAAGGTGAATTTCCTTTTTCCGAAACCGAGGATCAATTGGCAGCCATCTCCAGCATTAAACAAGACATGATGTCTAAAAAAGCGATGGATCGTCTCATTTGCGGAGATGTAGGCTACGGTAAAACAGAAGTGGCTATGCGAGCGGCTTTCAAAGCTGTGACAGATGGAGCTAAACAAGTGGCGGTTTTAGTCCCCACAACAGTCTTAGCCATGCAACACTTCGATAATTTTCTAGATCGTATGGCTAATTTTCCAATTAATATTGGAATTCTTTCTCGCTTTCGTACTCAAAAGCAAATTCAAGAAACATTGGAAGGTATTGCTAACGGTTTTATTGACATCGTTATTGGAACACATCGCATTATTGGTGAAGATGTCAAATTCAAAGATTTAGGCCTTGTCATTATTGATGAAGAACAACGTTTTGGAGTAAAAGCCAAGGAACATCTCAAGAAAATTAAAATTGGAGTTGACTGTCTCACACTTTCTGCAACTCCTATCCCTCGTACTTTATACATGTCTCTCATCGGCGCAAGAGACATGTCAGTCATCAATACCCCTCCTCAGGATCGATTACCAACAAAGACTATTATCACCGAACCTAGCGATCAAATTATTCAGAATGCCCTTTTAAGAGAATTGTCTAGAGATGGTCAAGCATTTGTTATTCACAACCGTGTTGAATCAATCTACTCTGTTAGTAATCGAATTAAATCTCTTTTACCACAAGCGCGTGTTTTAGTCGCACATGGACAGATGCACGCCGATGAAATCGATGCCACATTTCATGCTTTTAAAAGCGGTCAAGCAGATATCTTAGTCGCCACAACGATCGTGGAAAATGGCGTAGACATTCCTAACGCAAATACGATCTTAATTGATCGTGCAGATCATTTTGGTTTGGCGGCGCTTTATCAACTTCGTGGAAGGGTTGGAAGATGGAATAGAAGAGCGTATGCTTATTTTTTGGTGCCCAACTTAAGAGTAATGCCTGAATTAACACGTAAGCGTCTTCAAGCACTATCTGAAGCGAGCGGATATGGAAGCGGAATGAAAGTGGCCATGCGAGATTTGGAAATCCGCGGGGCAGGTGACATTCTAGGCTTAGAGCAATCGGGACATGTATCTTCGATTGGATTTCACCTTTATTGTAAAATGCTAAAACGAACAATTCAGACATTGCAAGGCAAATTACCAAGCATCGTCACAGAAACCAAAATCGAATTAACTATTGATGCCAGACTTCCAGAAGATTATGTCAATGAAGTCAGTTTACGTATGGAAGTTTATCAAAGATTAGGTGAAGCTTTTTCACTTGAAGAAGTAGATTCCATTTGGTCAGAAATTCGAGACCGATTTGGGCCTCCTCCAGAACCTGCGCAATGGCTCTATCATTTAACACGCATACGAGTTCACGCTTCTCGCTTTGGATTTACTCTCATCAAACAAGAAAAGCTTTCTTTAACAATGGAAAAAGGCAAAAAAGGTAAAGATCTTATAATTCGGAAAATTCTGATGCCAAAATTTAAATCTCCCCAAGAACTTGAAACTAAAATTATAGCAGAATTAAACCAAAAATTCTAAAGAATGTCATTAAATCTGCCTGCACAAACCGGCTCAATAAAAATAGGGAAAAAAAGACCATTGCCAAAAGAATGCATTGTTGCTCAGGCTGTGGATATCAAACAACCTGAGATTTCAATGCTCCGTAAAACACTTTAGCCTCGGATTGGATGGCCGAAGAATAACTTCTAGGAGCCTTCGCGTTTTAGTCGAGGGAGCAGTCAGGACTTCCAATGATAGAGCAATACCCTTTTATGCTACGGATTTGGAAATTTTTTCACCTAATTATCTTTTTTTGATCAATATCCCTTGTTAAGGCTGATATAGTTTGGCCTGCATCTTTGGATAACGAAGAAGGTATATTTTATAAAAATTTTCGGCTAATACTTTTAAAATGGCGTAGAAAGGTGTAGCCAATAATAATCCTATTAACCCATACAGAGATCCTGCTGCTAAAAGAAGTAAAATGAGAGTTAAAGGATGAATATTTAGCCTTTGTCCCATAATTTGTGGGGACACAATATTTGATTCCGTTTGTTGAACGATAGCGAATACTGCAATGACTTTTAAGGTCATTGTAGGGCTATGTGACAATCCTGTTAATACAGCGGGTGTAATAGCTAAAAAAGGCCCCAAATAAGGAATCGTTGTTAAAACTAAAGCCATAATCGATAAGATCAAAGCATACTTTAACCCAATGATTAAATAGCCTATGAATAACATACTTCCAACACTAAAAGAAATTAATACGAGTCCATTAATATAATTGGATAGCGTTTCATCTATATTTTTTAAAATATTGCGCACATTTTGTCCAAAATCTTGAGGAAGATGCTGTAAAAATCCCGAAGCAAAATCATGATCGTCTTTTAACAAATAAAAGACTATGAAGGGGATGACTGCTAAAATTGTGGCTAAACGTGTAAGATATCCTACAATATCTAATAAATTTTGACTCAAAATTGCTGTCGCGTATTGGATTAAATTTAGTAGCCTCCGTTCAATTTCTCCCTCTAAATCAAGTTTAAATCCAGTTGGTAAAACAAAGGTTTGGGAAGAGTTTTTAACTTTTTCCAAAGTTTCTACCGAGGTATTAGCAAAAGCTACAATTTGCGTAGCTAAAATAGGAAACAAATAAGCAAAAAAGATTACTAATACAATTCCAATCAAGACATAGGTCAATAAAATACTAAAGAAACGAGACATTTTTAAATGTTCAAAAAAACAAACTAAAGGTCTTAAGAGATAGTAAAATAAAAAAGAAAAAACAATGGGAATAAAAAGAGAAGAAACAAAGTTAAAAATAGGTGATAAAGTAGTAGCGACATACGAAAATACTAAGATAATTAATAAACCAAGTAAAATTCCGAAAGAATATTTAAAATATTGGTTATAATACCACGGAGAAAATACTCTTTTAACGACTCTCTTTTCTACAAAAGGCTTACCATTTTCCATAAGATTCCTGAATTTTTACAAATGCATTTTTTATTTCTTTCTTCGCGTGCTATTTATCTAACTGCCTTTACTTATTTAAAGCAATGCGTTTTCAAGCTCTTTATTGTGCTAATATTTTTTTTAAAATATAATTAATATAAAGAAGTATAACTTTTTTTTCCTTTGCAATTTGCTTGAATGAAACTAAAAATGGAAATACTTTTTATGAAAACTCATCGGCATGTCGATTTAGAAAAATTGGAGGAAATTAAGCGTATTTGCTTTTTACATCTTCTGGAAGATGGATTATTATCAAAAAGTTCTTTTGATTTAGATCCAGAAAAAATGACAAAGCTTTACTCTAGAGCCTATCAATTATATACGGCTGGTAAATTTCAAAATGCTCAAGCAATATTTAGTTTGTTAGCTCTTGTAGAATATAATGAATTTAATTTTATTTACGGTTGGGCAAGCTGCTGTTTGATGTTGAAAGAATATGAAAAAGCAGCTGAAGGTTACATTCGATGTGGAATGCTTGATCTTAAAAACCCTCTTCCTTACTTTTATGCAGCAGACTGTTATTTGAATAAACAGGAACGAGTTTCAGCATGTATTGCACTGCAGATTGTGATCAGACGAGCGCAATTAAATTCTCAATACTCTGAAATTCAAAAACGAGCAGAGATGACATTAGAAACATTAATGCCTAGTCAACAAAAAAACAAAACAGCCGAGGCATCATGACTATTAATACTAACTCTCTCTGGGCTGAACAACCAGAGCCTTTATCTATAGCTCTTTCACCTCCATTTTCTTCTATAAATTTACAAAAAACTTCTCTTGTTGATAAAGCAAATTCTTTCGAAAAAACGAATGAAGATTTTATTTCTTCTATCACCCCTTCGGATTTGCCAACTTTAATAGAGCCTAATAGCTTAACATTTCAAACAACTTCCCTGCAAAAATTGCTCGAAAAAAAGATTCAAGGAGCAACTGAAATTGTGGAAGAAGCTTTAAAGCTTTTAAACCCTAATTTGACTGAGAAAACGAACAATACGCTTTCAAAAGAAGTCATCGAGATGAAAGATTCTTTGCAAACTTTCTTAAAATTGATGGATACTGCCCTAACTCATTTTCATCCCACACGAAGTAAAATGAATTTTCTAGAAACCTATGATAGCCGGGCATTAATCAACGCAATACTAAAATTATCAGAAATACGCGTACGCTTTTCACAAGAAAATAATTTTTTTCAATCTCTTTTTAAAACACTACCTGCCGCACAAATTAAGATTTTAGCCCCTCTTATAAAGTTTACTTTCGAAGAAATTTGTCAACCCCTTTTAAAATTAAACGAAGAAAAAAAAGTTTTAGGTCACGATGAAAAGATAAATGAAGATCACATGGACACATTTAAACTATTTTGGAAATCATTTTTAAATAAGGAAATTAGTTTCGAGCAAAAAGAAATTCACCCTTTAATTGCTCAAAATCTAAGTTTTCTTCCTCTTCCACAACTCGCTAATAAAATGCTTTCTGAATGGTTATTAGAATCATCGTTACTAAAACCTAATTCTAAAGAAAAAGAAACTTTGGTTACTACTTCTCCCGTCAAATTCAATATCTTACCTTTTGATATTCAGCAAACTCTCGATTTACTGCTTATCAAAATTATCATTCATCAAGCTCTAGGTTTTGTGATGATTCACCAAATCAATCCATTATTTGATCCTTTTGATTTTGGGCTTCAGGTTATTCATCAATGGTTGAAGGAACGGATAGCCGAACTGCTGACTAACAATATCGACGGTTATACATCTTTAGATACAGCGTTAGAAAAAAATCTTATTAAAAAAAGCTTAATTGTTTTTGCATTGATTATTTCTATTGGTTATGCAGAGCAAAGCCATTCCTCAAGAGTTAAAATAGCTCAAACCCTAAAAAAAATAGCTTCTCATTCTAATTTACACGAGCCTTTTTTTTATGCTAATGCTGCTCTCATTTTAATTCAGGGGTGTGAAAAAGAGGGAAATCAATTAAGGTTTCAACAATTTATTCGCTACCTTGCGAAAGAAACAGAAATTAACGGCGAAGACATGGAAAAATGGAGATTACTTCAATATTTATTAATTGAGATGATGAAAAAAATTTCAACAATTTTAAACCTTCCCCTCTCTTCGGATGTCGATCCTCTTCATAAAGAAAACTATTTTTCCATGATCATTCAAGGATAAACTAGGAAAGAATAAATCCGTTTAAAAAAAACCAAGTTGTCATTATTTTTAAACGCATCCTTCGTTTTAAAAAGAGAATTTTAATCCAAAATAGTACTTTCAAATCGCTTTCGATTTCCTCTAAAAATCCCTTTAGCTTCATTTTTTAAGGCAATGTCTAAAGCACGCATAATTTGAACGCCTTTTTCGACATGTTCTCCCGTATAAGTCTTAAAAACATTTTCAGAGCTTTTCTTGGTTTTAATTCCATCCTTATTCAATGGGAGATCTGAAATCAATAATAAAGCCCCTAAGGGAAGCTTATGGCTATAACCTCCCATAAATAATGTAGCACACTCCATTTCAATAGCTTGAGGACGCGTAGCTTTTAAACGTCTGCGAAATTCTTGATCAAACTCCCAAAAACGTTTATTAGTTGTATGAGTAATTCCCACATGATAAGCCGTCTGTGTTTCATCTAAGACATTTGTCACAATTTTTTGAACGAGAAAATTAGCCAAAGAAGGAACTTCGGCCGGAAAATAAAAATCTGAAGTACCTTCCCCACGGATTCCTGCAATAGGAACAAAATATTCACCTATCACATAATGCCTTCTTAATCCGCCACACATTCCAAGTAGTAAAGCGGCACGAATGGGTAAAAAAGCACAAAGATCTACAACCAATGCAGCTGCAGGTGAGCCTATCTTAAAATCTAAAATGGAAACTTTTTCAGTAGGAGAATGAGCTACTTTAAATGTTGACCCTTCAATGACAGGTACTTCTCGACTATCGGCAAAATATTGCACATACTTAGAAAAATTTGTCAGTAATACGTATGGTTGAAAATCTTCAACTGGAGATCCAGAATAACGCTCCAAGGTATCTCGGGCAATTTTTTCTTGCAATAATCGCTCTTCTTCTATTTCGAGGAAATTGTGATTCATAATCATTCCTTTAATCTAATAATCTAATTGTAAGGGCCAAGCAAAGGTCCAAATGTTGGCTTTTTTTTAACAGTGACATGATGATAATAACAGTCACAGCAGATCTTTTTTGAAACAAATGCATCCGAAGTTCATATTTTTTGCGATTTTCTATAATATAACCTCATTTTAGACAACCATAATAACGGAGAACAAGATCCCGAGGATGGTTTCTCTGTTGTCTTGGATCATTGATGATTTTTTTTTCAAAAAATTTGATCATTAATGTCCCAAATAATCCTTTCTTTTTGGTTTTTTTCTAATGACGATTTGTTCTCCCCTCCATCAAGATCAGGCATTTTACAATCAATGATTCCATGATTGAGCTCAACTTATTCGTTTGTTAAAGGTTTATCATTTAGATAATTTTTATATTTCTTAAACTATATATTCAAACTTCGTGGTGAATTTAAACTTAATACTAGTTTGATCTAACTTAGCAACTTCAGGAAAAATTCAGAAGTTCTTTTGATGATTCAACGATTTTGTTTCATTTAATGCATAAAATGGCGTTTTCAAAGAAAGCAAATTTCTGGACTTTCCATCACTTTTTAACGTATAGTGAATGATCTAAAAAATTCAAAATTTGAGTTATTAGGTTTTTAGTAAAAAGTTTTATCATTTATCAATGACATTAAAGCTTTCATTTAATTACCTAAAAATAACTTTTATATTTATCAAACGCGAATTTAGAATAAGTAATTAATTTTTTTACTTATTTCTAATCCCGTTATCAAAATAAGATTTTAGCAAAGGAATGTGATCTATGGCACAAATGAGCACAAGCGAAATCAGGGGTGGAGTAAAGGTAGAGGTCGAAGCACAACCCTACACTATCATCAGTAATGAATTTGTCAAACCAGGTAAAGGGCAAGCCTTTAACCGCATTAAAATGAAACATTTATTAACAGGACGTGTCATCGAGCGTACATTCAAGTCCGGAGAAAAGTTAAATCTTGCTGATGTTGCCGAAGAAGAAATGCGAATGCTTTACAAAGAAAGTGATGGGGTCATCTTTATGGATGAGAAAAGCTTCGAACAAATTAAAATTCCTTTAGAAAGCATTGGAGAGACTGTACAATGGTTATTAGACGATCATGTCTATGAAGTAATTTTTTACAATGGAAATGCCGTTAACGTTGAACCTCCTACATTTATGGAAATGGTCATTACAGATACTTCTCCTGGTGTTAGAGGAGATACGGCATCAGGTAGAGTTTTAAAACCAGCTATATTGGAAAGCGGTGCAAAAGTTCAAGTTCCTATTTTTGTAGAGCAAGGTGAAAAAATTAAAGTAGACACTCGTACTGGAGAATATGTTTCGCGAGTTTCGAGCTAATCAGTGCACCTGTCTAAAATTTCAAGATTACATGATCGAGCTACCATGCTCGGTCAATCCCGTCATTTTTTTGCGGCCCGCCAAATTTTGGAAGTTGATTGCCCCTGTCTTAGTTTAAGAGCATCTATCGATGCCCATATTGACTTAATTCCCGCACTTTATCATCAACAAGAAACCTGCTATCTCCATTCTTCTCCTGAATATGGAATGAAACGCCTTTTGGCTGAGGGCATGGGTGATTGTTATCAGCTTTCTCACGTTTTTCGCGATGGAGAATTAAGTTCTAAGCATAATCCTGAATTCATGATGGCTGAATGGTATCGTTTAGGATTTGATTTAGAACAAATGATTGAAGAAACAGTTGCTTTTGTTCGTTTGTTCTTAGGTAATCTCTCCTATCAAACCATTAGTTATCGAGAACTTTTTCTTAAATATACAGGGATCGATTACTGTTTAGCAACGAATCAAGAATTATTTGCTTATATTCAAGCTCATCAAATTCCATTTTATACTTCCATTCTTGAAGAAGGACGGGATGCCCTCCTTAATCTTATTTTAGGAGCTCAAATTGAGTCGCAATTAGGACAACAAGAATTATGTGTGTTAGCTTATTATCCAGCCACACAAGCTGCTCTTGCTTGTAAACGCAAGCATGGCGCAGAAGAGGTTGCAGAAAGATTTGAGATTTATTACAAAGGAGTTGAATTAGCAAATGGTTACCACGAACTTACAGATGCCAAAGAACAAGAACAAAGATTTTTAGCCAGCAACAAACAAAGAATCGATCTTGGCAAAAAATCACTCCCTTTGGATTTTTTATTTTTAGAGGCTTTAAAAAAACTTCCTGATTGTTGTGGCGTTGCTGTTGGATTTGATCGCTTGATGATGTTGCGACACCAATCGACAACTATATCAGATGTCATTGCTTGGGGATGGGTGGAAGCATAAAATCCAAAACTAATGGCAATAATAAAGAGCTTTCGTTAAATTTATTTTGAAAAGAATTAAAGATTCCATCCCAATGTAAGAGTATTGCCTAATAACCCCGTAAGATTGACAACTAAAAAAGAGAAAAATAAGCAAATATAGTAAGAGCACAATCCCTTGGAAGAATCGCGGCCATATTGATTGCGCAAGTGGCATGCCCATAGCGCTAGAATGACAGTGACTACGCCAAAATAACGATGCCAAACAAATACGTCATTTAGTGTATCGGGATAAAATTGGCCTAATGACAGCGCAAATCCCAACAAAGCAGTAATGGGCACTAAAACTGCCGTAGAAATGATCATAAAAACAGCTGCATTCTCAAAAAAAGAAGTTCTATGCCAAGCAAATAAAATTTCTGCAAAAACAGCCATAGTAAGCAATGCGATGGGAAAATGAACAAAAATGTGGTGTAAATGGCCAATTTTGACCACCCAATCAGTCCAATTTTTTTCTGGGATATATTCTATACCTTGCATTTGAGC
This sequence comes from Candidatus Protochlamydia sp. W-9, assembly GCF_001950615.1. Lineage (NCBI taxonomy): Bacteria > Pseudomonadati > Chlamydiota > Chlamydiia > Parachlamydiales > Parachlamydiaceae > Candidatus Protochlamydia > Candidatus Protochlamydia sp. W-9. Next base: position 22,201 of record NZ_BCPZ01000126.1, on the reverse strand, counting down.
GATAAATGCCTCAGGATGATGTTCTTCATAAGCTTGAAGAAAGGCCTGTGATAAAAGTAATAGACCAATTAAAATCCATCGATTCTTCATTATTACTCCGCTTCCGCACAATGACAAAAATCTTCTCACAAAAATGCTTTTTTGTGCAGCTAATTGCAGAACAGGCTTATTTTCATTAAATTTTATTTATTTATCTCCCTCAAATTCAAGCGGAAAACTGAAAATACCTTGCAGATCAAACTGGAAAACTTCAGAAAGCCCGCCAAGCAGCCTAGACTAAAGAGTTAAAGATGCATTAATAAGTGTTTCAACTCCCAAAATCATCTAAAATAATATTTTCTCGCGGAACTCCATACTCATCTAATAATTTAAGCACGCTTTTATTATGCATTGGAGGGCCGCAAACATAAAACAAAGATTCTTCTGGATAATCCATCTTTTTAAGCTGTCCTTCTTCAAAAGCTTTAAAAAGAAAGTTTGTTTTGATAGGATCCTTGACAGGCCAGCCTTTTTCTAAATCTTCTGGGAGTGGTTCTGATAAAACTAGTCGATAAGCAAAATTAGCATACTCTTTTTCTAATTTTTCATATTCATTTTGATAGATATTTTCTTTTAAAGATCTTGCTCCATACCACATGGTTAGTTTTCTTGAGGTTTTTTCAGTATTGAATAAATGAAGAATGTGGCTTCTCCCAAAAGAAGAACCTGCACCTCCAATTAAGAAAACCAATTCTCGCTCATCATCAATCATGAACGACTCTCCATAAGGACCAGACAAACGAATTTTATCTCCAGGTTTTAAACCAAATGCATAAGATGAACAAATGCCCCAAGGAACATCATTTTGCATTTTTCCATTTAGAAAAGGTGGTGTTGCAATACGAATATTAAAAATTAACTTCCGTCCTTCCGCAGGATAAGACGCCATCGAGTAAGCTCTTATGACTTCATTGGGTTTTTGAGGTAAATGGGAAAAGTCAATTTCTTTACCAAATAAGCCAAATTTTTCCCAATCGGCATAATATTTGGGGTTCATCGTTGTTTTCCAATTTTCTGTATTTGTTTTGAAAGAAGGAACATGAAATTGTAAATATCCTCCCGATTGATAAGGAACTTCTTCTCCTTCGGGAATTTCGACAATTAATTCTTTAATAAAAGTAGCAACATTATCATTACTTAAAACTGTTGCTACCCATTCTTTAACTCCTAAGGCATGCTCATCAACTTGAACTTGTAAATCCCTTTTTAATTTGGATTGACAGGAGAGGCGCCAACCATCATTCAGTTGTTTTTTTGAAAATGTATCCATATCAGTTTGTAAAGGAACACTAGCTCCTTCAAGGATTTGAACTCGACACTGTTTGCAAGTAGCTTTTCCCCCACATGGGCAAGGAATGGGGATACCATGGGAGGTCAAAGCATGAAGAAGCGTTCCTCCTCCCGGAGTATGAATAGTTAAAGCATCATCTTGATTGATTTTAATTGTACACGTTGCAGAGTTAACAAACTTGGCCTTTGTAAAAAGAATTAAAGCTGTTAAACCGACACCTATCAACACAAAAGCAGCAATTGCATATAAACTTAAAACAGGATCAAATCCTCCAGAATCAGCAACAACAATCGGCAATATTTTTTCGGGAATAGTGAGCTGAAATAAACACCGGAAAGCGAAAACAATATCTAGAAAAAAAAAATAATTTATCATGCAATCCTACAGGTCAACAAAATGTTAAATGATTTATTTCTACCCTCAGTCATTATATTATACAAGGTATAATCTGCTAGTATTTTCCCAGCAATAAAAATGGTAAGCTCATTTATTGATACCCTTAAGTTTTATTTTTTCTGTGAGAGTTTGATCTTTTAAAACAAATCTATTATTGGCAAAAACTTCCTAAGTGCATAAAATGCCAAACTTGATATTTTTTATGAATGAGGAGTTTTTTATGGTTAATTTAAAAAAAATTGAGACAATGCAGGCTCCAAAAGCTATTGGTCCTTATTCCCAAGCTGTGTTAGCAGATAAACATTTGTATGTTTCTGGACAGCTGGGCATTGATCCAACGACAGGGAAATTAGAATTAAATGATATTTCTCTCCAAATCAATCGGGTTTTAGATAACCTTGAAGCAATTCTTAAAGAAGCTGGATGTACATTTCAAAATATCGTTCGTTGCGATGTTTTTCTCAAAGATTTAAATGATTTTGCAATCGTTAACGAAGTTTATAGTAAACGATTTTCTCATTCTATTCCCCCAGCAAGACAAACTATTCAAGTGGCAAAACTGCCTCTAGACGCATTAGTAGAAATCTCTTGCATTGCTATAATTTCTTAATATTAATGAATTTTTAAAGGTATTCAAATGGAAAAAGGTTCTCTTCAAATACACAGTGAAAATATTTTACCAATCATCAAAAAATGGCTATATTCTGATAAAGACATTTTTATGAGAGAATTGGTTTCTAACTCCTGCGATGCGATTCAAAAAGTTAAAATATTACGCGACCAAGGAGACGTAGAAGTTAAAGATGAAGATTTTCGTATTGATATTCAAATAGATAAAGAAACTCGTATCCTAAAATTTATCGATAATGGAATTGGAATGGATGCGGAAGAAGTAAAAAAATATATTGCGCAAATAGCTTTTTCGGGTGCTGAGGAATTTTTAAATAAATATCAATCAAACCAAGAAAGCGAACAAATTATCGGTCATTTTGGTTTAGGTTTTTATTCTGCTTACATGGTCGCTGATAAGGTAGAAATCAACACACTTTCTTATAAAAATGAGGCTGAACCTGTTCTATGGATTTGTGACGGATCATCTGATTATGAAATGGATCGTGGGACTAAAAGTAGTAGAGGAACAGAAATTACTCTCTTTATTAGTAAAGATAGCGATGAATATTTAGATAAAGAACACTTAAAAAAAATCTTAACACACTATTGTTCGTTTCTCCCTTATCCCATTTATTTAGATGGTCAGCGAATCAATGAATTTGAACCCTTATGGATTAAATCTGCTTCTGATTGTACAAAAGAAGATTATTTAAATTTTTATCACCAATTATTTCCTCTGGAAGAAGACCCTCTTTTTTGGGTTCATCTTAACGTCGATTATCCTTTTCGTTTAAAAGGAATTCTTTATTTTCCTAAAATCAAACGTGATTTTGATATGAATAAAAGTCATGTTAGCCTTTACTGCAATCGAGTTTTCGTTTCAGACAACTGCAAGGATTTAATTCCCAACTACTTAACTGTTTTAAAAGGAATTATTGATAGCCCAGACATTCCATTGAATGTCTCCAGAAGCTATTTACAAATGGATCGCACTGTTCGACAACTTGCAAGTCATATTTCCAAAAAGGTTTCGGATAGCTTGTCTACCCTTTATAAAACCGACCGGGAAAGGTTTATTCAAGCTTGGCAGGATAGTTCTGTTATCGTCAAATTAGGAATTTTAGAAGATGATAAATTTTATGAAAGAGCTAAAGAGTTTTTAATTTGGAAAAATACTGATCAAGAATGGTTGACTATTCCTGATTATCTAGAAAGAAATAAAGAGAAAACGAAAGATAAAGTTTTTTATGCTACCGATGAGAAAATTGGCGCTCACATGATGGATATTTATAAACAACAAGGTATTGAAATACTATCAGCTAATAGTCCTTTAGATCCTTACCTAATCAATTTTCTAGAAAATAAATTAGCCCCTATCACATTCCAGCGTATTGATGCTGAAGTACATGAAAATCTAGTGGATAAAAGCCGAGAAAAAACAGTTCTTGATGCTGAAGGGAGAACTGAAGCAACCAAGCTTGCTGAATTTGTGCAAACTAAACTGAATGATGATAATGTTGAAGTCCAAGCGAAAAGTTTGGCCTCTGATTCACTTCCAGGTTTTATTGTGATTGATGAGAAACAACGGAGAATGCGTGAATACATGATGCGCTTAGATCCAGAAGAACGTAATATCCAAATGTCTTTATTCAATAAAAAAACTTTTGTGATTAACACAAACAATTCTCTTTTTGAATCGATTCAAAAGCTAGACCAACAAAATCCAAATTTGGCAAAAGATTTGACCCAAGAAGTTTATGAGCTTGCCCTTCTTTCACAAAGAGAAATGGAACCTCATTCTTTACATGAATTTGTTAATCGAAGTAATCGTGTCTTAGAAGCTTTAACAAAAGAAGCTCTTAAAAACACATAAATTTCTTCGCTTGAACTCAAAGAGGCAATATGCTACATATGGCCTCTTTTTACTTCTTTAAAGCGTTAAAATTATGTCAACCACGTATACATCCAACTTTAATGTTGAATTCAAATACAACCCATCCTGGTTTTCTTATTTTATTTCCCTTTTAAGTATTTTTTGTATTTTTTTAAATTTGTCTTTATACGGTGATGATCTTGCCTCAGAAACTGTCTACTTAACTTGGCAAAAAGATCCTACAACAACAATGACAATTCAATGGATTTCTTCTAAGAAAGAAAAAGAAGTGCAATTATTTTACCGACAAAGTACGGAAGCCAATTGGATACAAGTAAAAGGAATCATTTTTAATTTTCCTCATTCTCCTTCGTATTTCATTAACAGGGTAGAACTTACTAATTTAGAACCCGACACTGAGTATATTTTCAAAATTGAAACAAATAGTCAAACTCATCTATTTCGTACACTTCCTTGCTCTTTACAAAGACCTCTTCGATTTGTCGTAGGTGGGGATATGTATCATGATGGGATTGATTTGATGATTGACATATGCAAACAAGCAGCCAAAACAAATCCTTCTTTTGCGCTTGTAGGAGGTGACATAGCTTATGGCGTTGGAGAATCATACATCCCTCTCCAAAAAATCGAGCGTTGGATAGTATGGTTGAAAGCTTGGCATCAATCTATGATTACTCCTGAAGGAAGATTAATTCCCATTATTGCAGCAATAGGTAATCATGACCTAATAGGACATTATCAACAAACCCCAGCACAAGCCAAAATCTTCAGTTCTCTTTTCCCAATGGCTGAAACTAGCATTTATAATGTCTTTGATTTTAATTCTTATTTAAGTATCTGGTTGTTAGATTCAGGGCATGCCAATCCTGTATCAGGTCAACAAACCACTTGGCTAAATCGAACTTTAAGGGAAAGGCAGCATACACAACATCGTTTTGCGATTTATCATGTACCCGCTTACCCTTCCATTCGTAATTTCAATAATAAACGAAGTTCTATTATCCGAAAATTTTGGGTACCTGCTTTTGAACAAGGAAATCTTCACGCAGCTTTTGAACACCATGACCATGCCTATAAAAGAACTTACCCTCTCTTACAAAATAAAATTCATCCCAAAGGAATACTTTATTTAGGAGACGGTGCTTGGGGAATTAAAAAAGCGCGACAGCTTAAACATACGCAACCCTCATATTTAGCTAAATTTATCTCTATACGTCATGTAATTATTGTAACTCTTCAGTCAGATAAACAATATTTTATGTGTATTAATGAATACGGCCAAATGATTGATGAATATCAACAAAATTTAGAGAGTTCCCATCCAAATACCATATCAAATTTCAATTATCCTTAAACAAGCTAACAATCTAATACATTTTATAATTTATTGATGATCAAAACATACAATTATTAAAATGTTGTTTTTGAAATTTAAAATTTGATATAAAAATTATAAAAAAAATTATAATTATATCTAATATATTCTAAGGAGATAGGCGTGGAAAGGTTGATATATTTGTTAACTGTGCTACTATTTTGTTTTGCTCCTATTATTAATCTTTTAGGAGAACAAACCCAAACAAATAAAGTAGGTACATTAATTGTTAATTATCAAACAAATGAAAAAGGTCATCGCCTAGATCGTGTCCGTTTTTGGTTAATTAATGAAAACAACGAAAAAACACTATACCCAAAAAAAGATGACTTCCTTGCGAATACCCATACCTCTTCTGAGCGTACAGTTGTTATCAGCCATTTACCAATTGGTCAATATCGAATTGAGTTTGTGCTTCCCAATGCTGATGATTTTTTTGAAGAAATTCCGGTTCGAAAAATTATTTTGACAAGTGAAGCTGTTCTCAAAGTGGATCAAGAAATTCATATTCGTCACAAAACAGCTCATGACGTCGCCCTATCTGATTTTAAAGTGCCAAATAATACCTTATCTATAAACAATCTCAAGGTTTTTTCTCCTTCTTTTTCTTATTCCCTTTTACCCCATTATATTTTTTCTTCTGAAAGTATTCCTCTGAAAATGGCTAGATTTAGTTTAACAGTTAACCGATCCGTTAGTTGGAAACTCTTATTAAACGGACAAATCATTCACTCTTCTATTGGATCTATCACTAATTTACCGATTCCTCCCGGAAAACATTATTATGTGATAGCAGAAGAGCTTGCTGGTTATACCACCAAAACAATTCCATCCTCATCCTTTGATATCGCCCCTGATGAAAAAGTTTTAATTAAAATAATTTATCAGAAAGACTCGGGATATGTGAACTCAAAACACACAACTGCCAAATGAGGAAAAATCATCTAACATTAACTCTTACTTCTATTAATGATTTCAATTAACTTTTTTAAAAGTTAATTTAGATAAACAAAATAGAAGTATTATTTGACAAAGCAGCGCCTGGGAACGAACAGATGAGCATCAAGTTTCTTATCAATTACCCAAATACCTTACTACAACCTATCCAAACAAAATCTCATCCTTGAAAAACAATAGTTCACATCAATTAAATCCATACATTCTTGTTGAAAAGTCAGTTAAATATTTCAATAAAACTTTCTCAAGCTCTTTTCATTCCTTATCGCGAGAATGGTTAGGAGTTAAGCCAAGGTTGAGAAAATCCTTATGTATTTTCTCATTATTTTGAAAAATCGAAGTCGTAATCAAACCAATTTCTCTACAAATGATTTTTTTTACCCATGAAATTTCCAAATAGAAATACAAAAAACCAGTGGCAATAGAAATTTTTCCTCTAAACTTAATAAAAAAGACCTACAGTTAAGATTTTGGACAAGATTGGATTGATCGTGCTTAGGCAAATTACAAAAATATCTCCAACTCCCTAAATGATAAAAGGGTATTGACCATGCCTGAGGGTTTTTACGCTTTCCCTCTAGCTTTTAATAATCACAAACCATACCTATACTCAGCCCAAAAATCCAAGAGGCTGCTTTGTTTTTAGTAGAAATGTATAGGAGAGGTAGAAATGTATAGGAGGAAAGGAGTATCAATTTTGGAATAAGTCTAAAAAAAAACCACTCACAAGATTTTGAAAAGAAGACGTGATGCTAATTTAGCACAAGCAGTCAGAATTTCCGAAAAACTCCCTTTATCACCGGAATATATCGATATTTATACGGACTTCAGTTCAGAGCAGCAAAAACATCTTCCTCAAATTCAAAAACTCTCTATCTCATAGATAACACAGATTTTATAACTAAGAGCGTGAATATTAAATTGATGATTCCTTACGTTTTTTCTAAAATTTTATACTTTTAAATATTTTTATTTACTTTTGTCTCTTACTTAATTTTCTCCCTATAAATTCAAGAAAATCTCTAAAAAATCTCTTTGTTGGCCCAAAAATTTCAACTTAATTCCTTTATAATTAAAAAAATTAAAATAAATTAAATAATTTTTAATTATTTGATGTATTTAATTATAAATTAATAATCAAATTATATAATTCAATTATACATTTATTATTATCATTATTTTAGGAGGAATTTATGGCTTCACCTACTGGAGGTCCAATCCATTCAAGTAATCTTATTCCTTCGTATTTTTTTGAAACAAAAAAACAAACAACTTATAAATTAATTGATAATAATCCCCTTTTTCCAGTCCATCAAACTTTATTGCCCCCACTAAAATTTTCAAATTCCGAGCGATTAAATTTATTATTGGAGGAAGAATTAGAGGCTTTAATTGTTCAAAAAGAAAAACAAATTACGCAAACTCTAGAAAAAATAGATGAAGTAATTCACGGTAGTCGTTTTTATAAAATGATTTTGGATTTCACTAAATGGGCACATGGATATGCTGATACTGGGAATGACACTGTGCAAAGTGGAATAGAATATCTCCAAAATTTGCTTCCGGAAAAATTAATCAAAGAAGGAACGATTCTTGGAAATCATTTAGAGTCTTTAGATGAGATAGCTGACCATGCCGGGAAATTTTTGAATGCTCTTGATTTAGGAGTAAGTGGTTTAGTGTTAATGCATAAAATAAAGATTTTAGAAATTTCAAAAAAAGTTTATTTAAGTTTAAAAAACGAATATGACACAAAAAAAGAAATGCTTCATGATAAGAAAATTTCTAAAGACGAACAAAGAGAAATTAAAAAAATTTTAGCTACTTTGGGAAAAATTATTAGTGAATTAGAAATTAAGCTTAAAATTCAAGAAAAGCAAATCAACTTACAAAAAACTAAGTATCAACTAAAAGTCGGTAAAAAATTCTTTTCATTCGTCAAAATTCCTTTAAAATATCTTCCCATTGATCAAACTACTAAGGCCTTTCAATTTCTTTTAACAGGTGTCACTGTTGCAAAAACAGCTTTATCACTTGTTCTTTCTGGATTCATTTTACATAGAGCCGTAACCAATCATGGTGTTTATACAGGGTGGACAGAAATGTTTAAGCAATGGAAAAATCGTCAGCAACCAACTAGTCATATAGCAACCCAAATAGAGCCCCCCCTTCAAGTTCAATTTCCTGAAATTTTAAGTGAAATTTCTGAAAAAAACTTTCAGAAATTTCAAGAAGAGCTAAATAAGCTCATTTATCACCCAACGATGGTTTTTGAAGAAATTAAACAAGAGCTTAAAAATTTTGGTATTGAATTAATTGAAGATATCAATACAACGAGTGAATTAATTGATCATTGGGAACTTCACGCTGAATTTAAACAAGATTTGATTTTTAAATACACGGACTTTGCAATAGTTTTAGGCCAGCTCGATTATCTTATTCAGACAAGTAAAAACTTACTAATTAAAAGAGAAGCTATTACTAGAAAAAAAGTCTTACAATTAACCCCTCATTTTGAAGAACTCAAACCTAAAATTGTTGAATTGAAAAAGAGGCAGTACGAACAACTTGCTGGGCAATTTAGAGCTTTATATGGAGAAAAATTTTCTAAAAAAAACTTATCTCCCCTTCTTTTTGAAAACCTACCGGAAAAAGAAGTTGAACGTATTTTAAAAGAACAAGAAGTTATTTTTAATGAACAGAAAATCATCAAGCTACAAAACATTGCGAACCAGCTTCAACTCCGTTTTACAATTTCTCGTTTTAAGGACAAAGCTCACATAATCAACGCTTTTGAACGTATAATCGTTTCAGATAAACAGTTTGATCGATTTATGAAAACTTATACTTCAGCAGACCTGTTATATTTTTATGTGGACCATCAAGAAACTTTAGAACATATAACGAAAAATAGCCTTAAAGAAATGATTTCTAAAAAACATGAAATTGAGCGAAATTTTACAAAATTTAAATTAGTAGAATCAGGGACACTTTTTACCATAGCTTCGATTTTTGCCATTATTTCTACTACTTTCGCTATTATAGGATTATTAACCACACCTGTCGCTGGCGCTGGTTTTATCTTAATGGGCTTATCTATCGCATCGACAATTTTTTCGTTGGGGTTTTTATGTGCTAGCTATTATCAAAAATCTAAATACAAATCTGCTTCTACTGCTGTAGAAACTAATTTGATAGATGTGAAATTAATGTTCAATCGAGTCCGAGCAAGAATTGAAGAATATTGCTCTCTACGCAAAAATAAAAAATTACAAGATATAGCTTTTATTTTAAAAAACTTACATAAAAAAGACGTTTCAACTGAGGAATATCAAAAAGCATTTAAAAAATATGAAGAAGCTAAGACTCAATATGCAATGAGTCAATCTAAAGTCCAAGAGTGGAATCGAAAAATAAAAGCAATACAAACTCGTATTAATAATGCACGTTTGCAAGACTTTGCAAAATCTGCATCTTTAAACATTGCGGAGAGTCCACAAAATTTTGATACTTGGAAGGCTTTAAACGAATCATTATTAGCTATGGATTTAAGCTTGTTGAGCGAAGAAACCAAAGTACTTCTGCAAACACAATTAGGGTTAGACATTGAAGTTTTACAAGCTCAAGCGATGAAAAATCCAGAATCTTTAAAAAAAGCTTTGCAAAAATTCTTCACATTAGAAGATTCTGAAATAGTTGAATTTATTCAATATCAACAAGCTCGTATCCAAGCAAATCTAATTCCTTCTATGAATCCTAATTAAGTGAAATTATGGTTTTACAACGCATTTCCTCTCTTTTAAAAGAAACTTTTTTTGATTGTTCCTATGTTGCAGCCTCTGAAATAGAGCCATTTGATTATTTGATTGCCATTGCAGAAACGAATTCTAAAGAAAAAAGGAAAATGATTAAAATCATGGCTTTTGAACAGCAATTAGATCCCTCAATGCTCAAAAAGATCGATAAGGATCGATGTTTCAGAATCCAGTTTTTGCATCAATTACCATTTGAAGTCACTCCACTTGCAGTAAATCAAATAGCAAGTTTGTTACTATTTCTCAATCAAAACTTAGATTGGCCTGGATTTGAATTAGATGAGTTAAATAATAGACTAACATATCGTTACAATTGGTTAATCAAAGAATCGGCTATTGACACAGCTCAACTAACCATTATCACAGGAAACCTACTTTTAAGCCTCGACATGTTTAATGATCCCATCAAGCAAATTGCCGACGGACAGCTGACTTTTAATGAATTATTAAGAGGAATTGCTGAATTTGGACATCGGACAAAGAATTAAAAAAATTTATAGAAATTTATCTTCAAGTTTTCGCTCATTTATCTTTTTTATTTTAAATTCGAATTTTGAAGCTGCATTAAAAAATAAACTTTCAGTTCCTTTTTTTTAAACCTATCTATCTTAATTTTTAACGCTTAATTTTCAAAGAAAAATTATAATGATCTTTTTATTCCAACTCGGATAAATCTTCCTGCTTTTTTACTTTTATAAATTAATTTTTATCTTGGACATATTTTGTTTTTTATGTTAGATTTCAAATTAGGATTTTTTTAACCAATCTTAACTCTCTACTTAAGAGATATTTATGCAAGTTTCTGAAGCATTAAAACAAGTGCTCGCAACATCGGAAATGCCACTTAATAACGCTTCTAATGAATCAAGTTTTAATCTTCCAATTATTTTCTCCCAATTTTTAGAAGAAGGTTCTTTGATCTTTAATCCTAAAAGATTTACTTTTTTTAACGAAAAAAAACTTCTTTTGGAAAAAATGGGTATGGAGTTTTTGAAAGATAAACAGTCGGTTAATGCTGAAGATCTTATTTACTTAGATTTGATCAAAGATTTTTGCCAGTGGCATCAAGAATTTCAAAGCGTTCTTTTAAAGCACAATCAAAATATTGATAAATTTTTTTTTAATAGTGTTAAACATGTCGACACTATTCGAGAAAATGTTCAAGCTTTCATTAATCATGAATATGTTAAAGGCTATATTGCTCCCAGCTTTCCTTCTGAATTAATTAATAAAATTTGTGACTTTTTAGGATGGTTGGCTACCTCTATTAAATCGGGGAAACCTGTAAAAGCTTCTCTATCGAATGTCAATGAATGGTCACTTCAGCAAGAAGCTAAAAAGCGGTTAGATCAACTTTGTGCAAAATATTCTCATATTAAATTAGAAAAGAAATTAGAAAGAAGAATTAACAAGTGTTACATAAATATAGCTAAACAACAACAAATAGCGCTAAGCAATCGCTGGCAGAATTTAATAAAAGCCGGTTTCCATGAAATTCTTCCGCGCGCTTTACCTAAAATTTTCTTTATTTGTGCTAACTGGAGTTCTCATAATTTAAAGAAATGCGTCAAAAATGCTTATGATTTTAAAAGTTCTATAAAAAATTTACTAGATTTTAAAGGGATAAGTGCAGTGAAAGAGGATTGGGTTGCAGACTTAGCTGCTCCCATGATTCAAGTTAATGTAGCGGCAGAAGTAAATAATCAAGAGCAACTAAAAATAGATACTGATCAATTCTTAAGTTCTTTATCTAATTGCCAAACAATCGATAATATTCAAGAAATTTTAAAGAAATATTCTATTCGGATCGAACTTCCTGTCGATATGGAAGAATGGAAAGAAAACTTAGCAAATGATCGTTTTGTACAATTTTTATCGAATCGCTACCAAATTTATAAAGGTCAAAAGTTAGCAATCAACTCGGAAACAATTCTTTCTCATCTATCCAAAGAAAAAGAAGCTTACGAAAAACATTTGATGACTGCTAGCATTAATTTACAGCCTTTATTCGACGATCTTACAGCACTGTCTTTCGAAACAGGTATATCCAAATTAAAAGAACATCATTTGAATTTAAACTTTGAAGGAGCTCCTAATAATGAGCAACAGTGGAATGCCCAACTACAGGCAGGAACACTTCAAAAGATTTTATGTAAACAATGGGTAGACTATCAGCAAACAGTTGCAAAGTTAACAGAGCAAGGAAGTCGAGTTGCTTTACTTACAAAAATTCAAATAGAAGCAACCTTATTGAACGTATATATAGGTGAACAAATATTACGTATCTTTCTACTTATTTTACGATTTGCTATTTTCATGCCTTCGACCTTTTGGGATTTAAATCAATCCTTTTTACATTATTTGGTGAAAGATCTTCCTATTCCAGGCATAGGTTTAGTTTCTATCTTCTCTTCAAGAGGAGGATGCTCAACTGATAACTTATTTTTAGCTGGAATAAGCCACCTCTGTAGATCTGGCTATAAACCTAACGAATATAGTTTGGAAGGATACCAAACATATTTACAATTGAAAAAAGCTGAAGTAGTTGCCCAGCTATATTATTTTTATTATCTTGTTCGAAGGTTTCAATTGATTATTCGTGTCAAAGTACTTGAAAAATTCATCTTGAAACCTCAAAATGCATCAGAACAAGAATTAAGGCTTCAAAATCTTATTGGCCAGCTTGAAAGCTATCAACAAGAAAATCTAACTTATCAAAATCAGCTTAAAGACAAATTAGATAGATTCAAGATAAAAGATATTAATGCCTCTTTTCATCCAAAGTCATTAATACAAGATAAAAAGGGAAATGATTACACGCCCCTACAACATTTAACAGATGCATTGTCCAATTTAGATTTGTCTTGTTTAAACGAAAACTCTCGGGATTTTTATCAAAAAAACTTAGGCATTGTCTTAAATGAGAAAACTCAGACAAGTATTAAGGAAGAATTTCGAAAAATTTTTACTCAAAATGACTTTAATTTTTTTAAAGAATTTGAACATAGACAAGAAGCGTTTGTGAGAGTTTAATTTATAACAGATATTTTAAAAAAACTTGCATCTTCGATTATTTTTTTATTCTAACTTTTATATTGAGATTAATCACTACTAATGAATTTGTCATTTAATAGCAGCGATTAATCATGATTATTCTTTATTGATCTTCAGATAATAATTCTATTTTTTTATCATTTTCATCTGCTTCGGGTAAAATATCTGTGATAGCTGCCTTATAAAATTCCAATTTGGCTCCATCATACATTTTAACAATGACAGTCTGCTCTCCCAATCGAACCACAGTACCAATAATCCCCATGGCAACAACACGATCTCCCTTTTTTAAGGCACTTCGCTGATCTTCTAAAGCTTTACGTCTTTTTTGTTCTGGTCTCCACAAAATGACATAAAAAAATAAAAAAGCAATTCCGATCATTACGAGAGTCTGCCAAAAACTTTGGTCTGGAGGAGGCAGGGCATCTTCTCCTTCACCAAATAGATAACCATTTGACAGGAATAGCAATGTTGTTAAAAAAGCATATAATTTAAATTTCATTTGTTTTCCTTTGTTCTAATTCGTTAAAAAAAATACTTTTGACTGAGTTTATACCAAATTATAGAAATAAACTTATACTAATATTAAGAATTGATTTTTGAAATAACCTAATAATTGAAGAAAGTTAAAATCAACTTTACAAAAATTTATGGGAGTGTTAACAAAATGATATTTTCCACATGAACAGTTTGGGGGAATTGGTCAACAGGTTGGACAATTTGCAATTGATATCCCCCATCTATGAGAGGGCCCAAATTCATCACTTGAGTTTTGGGATTACAGGAAATGTAAACTAGTTTAGGGGCTTTAAGGTCTAAAATATGTTTAATCGCTTTCGCATCTAAACCGATCCGAGGAGGATCTACCATTACAACATCTGGTTTTAGAGAGTTTTCCTGCGAAAGTGCTTCAAGAACTTGTCCGACGTCTCCTGATTTGATAGTAACATTCGAAAGACCATTTTCTTTCACATTTTCTCTTGCATCTAACACAGATTCTCGACTTAACTCTATTCCAATAACCTCTTTAACATATTTAGCCAAGCAAATTCCCAGCGTCCCAGTTCCGCAATATAAATCGTAAACAACATGAGAAGCAGATAAATCGGCTAGCTTTAAAGCTTGGCTATAAAGTTTTTCCGCTTGCTCAGTATTAGGTTGAAAAAATGCTGAAGGGCTAATTCGAAAATTCAATGTTTGAATAGCTTCATTGAAATCCGGTAAATAGAGTGTTTCTCGAATATGATCTGGACCATACAGGAGCATTTCATAAAAGTTGGTAGGTCTTCCCTTTGCAATTTGTTGTATTCGTAGAAAAACTGATAACTTTTGATCAGAATTAGAAAGTTCTATAGAATCCCGTAGAACCTGGACAAAACTTTGTAATTGGGATTTAGTTAAGGCATAATCAGGGTTACCAGATACAGTAAGCATTACTAAGCGGTCCCCTGTCCTCAAACCCTCTCGTAGTGTTAATGTTCTTAAAGACCCCCTATCTTTAATAGCATGGTAAGCTTGTACATCTGAATTATCCCACCATTTCTGTATAGCTATAGCGGCCTGAGCAAACCACCCATTCGCTAATAAACATTCTTTCATTTGAAATACATGTCCGCGTGTTCCTTGCATAATCAATCCCAAATAGCGACGACCAGCTTTATCACTTGAAAATGTCAATTCCATTTTATTCCGATAATGCCAAGGAGAACTTGGAATAATTGAATGCCATTTTACATTTTCATTCAAGTAGGGTTTAAAAAGATCCTGAATAGATTTTTCTTTCTGCTTTAACTGCAGCTCGTAAGGCAGTTGCTGCCAGCAACACCCTCCACAAGAACCAAAATGCATGCATAGCGCGTCAATACGATTATTTGAAGGCATGGTTACTTTTGGCAAACGGCTTAAATATTTGTCTTTCTTTTTTTTATATAAAATAGCATTGACCTGATCTCCAGGAATCGTAAAAGGAACTTCCACTTGAATTTCTTTTTGATTTGATAGGAGGAGGGTCGAACCCATTCCGTGTCCATCAGTTGAAAATTCTTTAATTCGGACATCAATTGAACGTTGTTTCATTTAAATAACTAAGGGGGTAAAAAGAAGAATAAAGAAAAGGGGGAGGTTTATCCCCCCCTGAAACTTTTTTTGCCAAGTTGGCTTATGCGCTAGTTTTTCTTGTAGGAATCTTAGCTGTTGCGCGCTTAACAGACATTTGTCTTGGTCTAAAGCTTGTTGATTTTGCTTTTGGCTTTGCTTTTACCGCTGCTGCTTTTTTCGCGGGTGCTGCTGCTGCTTTTTTCGCTGGAGCAGCGGCTTTTTTCGCTGGGGCTTTAGCTTTAGGAGCTGTTTTTGCAGGCTTTTTCTGGCCTTTTGTTTTCTTTTCAGAAGCAATAGACTCTTTACGGAATAATTTAGCAATTTTTTCTAATTTAACTGTACCTGTGCGAACACGTTGAGAAGCTGCCTTATTACCATTCTCAGACTTTTCCAGATCCGAAGTGATATTTGATAATAATTCTCTTAAATTTTTAAATGTGTCTTTTAATGACATGTTTTGAACTCCTCCTATTTAGAGTTATATTTTCACTATTAACTAAATATTAACTTTGGATATATTGTGCAACATTTTTCTCATAAATTCCAATTTTTTTTTCATTTTTTAAAAAAAACACCCCATTTAGGGCCTTTTGTCGTTCAATCTGCATTCTTTTGAAGTAGATCTGAACCTAGATTGAAATTTCATTTTCTCTTTCATATAAATGAAATCAAAAACGTTTTAAAGTTTGCTGTAGAGTATTTTTTACTTTTTTCTTGATACTCAGAGATCAATAAAAATTAAAACTTTAATCAAATCAAATTTCGATTTAACCTCTGAATCACAGTTTTAATCCACACAGCCAGTTCATTCTAATTGCATTCAACGTTAATTAGCTTGCGATAATAGAGCCAAGACTCCCAAACTCATTCGATGATTTTAGAGACATGATGAAAAATTGTCGCCATTCTGCTACATTGTTTAGATAAATTGACTCTCAGAGGACTGATGAAAAAATGCCTGTTTTTCTTTTTTTATATTATTAGCTGCAGGACCTTTCTATCAGCAGAGTTGGCAGATTTAAATTCCTCGAAAGAATTTCAACATGCTGAAAGGTTAAAAGCAGAAGGACACTATGAAGATGCTCTGCACTATTATCTTTTCATGGATGAACATTTTGAAACGACATCTGAGCTTTGTCAATCATTGCATCTATCACAAGCTTACTGTCTCTTAGAATTGCATCAACCTGAGCTCGCTATTGATTTATTGACTCAGGATTCCAACCCTCACTCCCCCTATCAAAACTATTTGATTGGCCTAGCCTATCGACAACAGAAAAATTATCAATTAGCTTTGAATATTTTAAATACAATAGATAGTGATCGAGATACGGCACTAGATGATAAAATTAATTTTGAAAAAGGGATCAATTACTTTTATTTAGGAAAGTCAAAAGATTCCGCTTTTTTTTTAAAAAAAATTGAGTGGTCTCCCTTTGAGCCAACTATGTATTATTTATCAAAGCTTTATCTCATTAGAATGGCTTTATTAAATAAAGAAACTTCTTCCGCAAAGGCTTCCCTTTTACATTTGCACGATAAATTACCCAATACTCACCCCCTTCATTTTGAAAAAAATTATTTAGAAGGAATGATGTATTTTCAAGATGGCAAATACCAAGAAGCAATTACTTACTTACAAAAAGTCAATTTTACTTCAAACTTTTATCAAGAAAAAGCTCAAGCTTATTTAGTAAAATGCTTTTTTAAATTAGCCGAGAAAGCCACAGATCAGGCAGAAGTAGTAGATTTCCTGACACAAGCAGAAACAATTTTAGAAAATATTTCTGATGAAATAAAAAATCTTCTTCTCTGCGATTTTTATTTGTTGAAAGCAGCTCGTTTAAGTGATCCTAATGCTTACCAGCAAGCTAAAGAGATTTTGAAAAATTTAGCCACCTTTAAAACAAAAGAAGGTCGCAGGCAAGCAAAGCTCAAGCTTGCAAATGCTGCTCCTTGTCGAGTCGAGCGAATTGAAAAGTATAATAAGCTTATTCAAGATGCTCAATCTGATCCCATTTTGCAAGCCGATGCTTGGTATTTGAAAGGTTTAAACGAGCTAGAAGAAGGACAAATTCAATGCCTATCTATTTCCTCACTTCCTCTCTCTAATATTTATTTTGAAGAAGCGGCATTATCGTTCAAACATGCTCATCAACTTTATTTAAATATTCAACCGCAATCCGCAGGAGATGCCTTAAAAAATCAGATTTTAGCAAATTTTTATCAATCAGACGATTCTAAAAAAAAACAAGCTTTTAAACTCCTGACCGCGCTCACAAAAAATGGTTCTGATTCAGGTCAGTTATTAATCTTAGCAGGATTAATTGTCACTTCCATAAAAAATCCTGATTCAGAACACCTTTTGAATGCAAAAACCCTTTTAAAAACCTCTCCCACCTTTGATCAAAAAACCAATGAAAAAATTCTCAAGCTTCAAGGAATTTTATTGACCAAAGAAAATGATTGGAAAGCTGCTTACAATCATTTTTCTGACTTTTTTAAATATTACCCCCATTCCATTGAAATAGGTGAAATTCTTTTTTGGATGGCCGATTGTTGCAGCCATTTAAATAATGAACAAGTGAGGCAGGAACATTTAAGGACTCTTTATCTGAATTATCCTCAAAGCCCTTTTGCGGCCCCAGCATATTTTAATTTGTTTTCTTACCGAGAATATATGCAAGGACAGCGACAATCGATTAAGCACTTAGAAGCAATGCCAGAATTATTTTCTGAAAGCCCTTACGTAATTAGTGCTTATTATTTAATTGGCCTTGACCATTTAAAAAACCACATGACTTACAACGGCAAGACTCATCGCCGAAAAGATGAGATTGCTGCGATTGCCGCTTTCCAAGCTGCAGAAAGTAAATTTGATGAGTTATTTGAAAAAAAGAAATTAACCCCTATCGACACAATTTACTACATTCATATCAAGTATCAGGCTATGCTGGAAAGAGCATTAGCAAATTTAGCAATTGCCGATCAATCCACATCAACCAAAAAAATGATTTATTTGGAATATACTGAAGATGTTTTTAAAGAACTAATTCAGGTCTTTCATAACCCAAGTCCTCTTATCCAAACTACTCTATTTAAAGATCAATCCTATCCTAAAATCTTACAAGAAGCAGAGTTTGGACTCGCGCAAACATATACAAGACTAAATAAAATAGATGAAGCTTATCAATTATTCGATCAATTGACCCAAAAAGCTCAGCAGAATATGACAGAAAACAATTATTTACTTGTGAAGGCTTATTATGAAAAAGGAGTACTTTCTCAAAAAAAATACAATTACTCCCAAGCTTTAAATGATTTTCTACAAGCGGAAGAAGTCAATCACGCTTTCAACTTCTTAAGTCCCGATGAAAAATTGGATTTATGGATTCAACAAAGTCAGTGTTATAAAGAGCTGGGACAACTAGAAGAAGCTATGTTACTTCTCTCGAAAGTCATTAATGACGAAGCCATTTCAAGTTTACGGGTTAAAGCTATGTATTTAAGAGCAGATATTTATACTCAACAAGGCAGACCTGAGCTTGCCTTGAAGCAATTGGATGCTACCTCGAAAAAGGGGGGCGAATGGAGCAAAAAAGCAAAAGAAAAAATGGAAAAAGATTATGCCTATTGACTATTTATTGTTTGAACCCTGTTTAGCAAATCTATTTTTTTATGGCTCTAATTGGAATATTATTTTATTAATCATCATTGGCTGCTCAATTTTAAGCGTAACGATTTTTATTGAAAGATTGATGCAAATACAAAAATCAGAAATTGATACTAATCAATTTATTATCTCTATGAGAAAAACAATTAAAGAAGGAAATATTGTTGAAGCTATTCAAATTTGTGAAAAAACTGGCGGAACAATTGCTACTATTATCAAAGCAGGATTGATCAAACATAATCGTGATAAAGAACAAATTGAATCAGCCATGGAAATTTCAGGGCTCGTAGAAATTGCTCGTCTTGAGAAAAACGCCAAAATTTTATCTATTATTGCTTACATTGCACCTTTAATTGGCCTGCTAGGAACTGTTTTAGGATTTATTCAAGCTTTTTCAGAAATGCGTTTAAGTGGACTTGTAGATATTTCTGCCACAAGGATTGGAGAGGCTATGGAATATGCTCTAGTTACAACCGCGGCTGGCCTGGTAGTGGCAATCCCTTCTGTAATAGCTTATAATTATTTGGTGAGTAGGGTTGAAGGATTTGTTTTAGAAATTCAAACAGCCTCTGCAGAAATTGTTGATCTCCTTTTAGATCGTGAAGAGGAGTTTTAATGAAATTTAAAACCCGCTTAAAGTCCTCGAATGCATTAATTGATTTAACACCCCTTGTTGATGTCATTTTTTTGATGCTTATATTTTTTATCGTGACCTCAGATATTCTTCCTCTGAAATCATTGAATATTGAAAATCCTCAATTAAAAAAAGACTCTACTCCCCTAACAACCCAGCTTCTTTTAGTAATGGATGCCCAACAAGTCATCTATTTAGGATCCAAAAAAAGCATTGTCGATTTTTCTTCCTTGCAGAGCGATTTAGAAAA
The DNA here is from genome assembly GCF_001950615.1 of Candidatus Protochlamydia sp. W-9. Taxonomy (NCBI): domain Bacteria; kingdom Pseudomonadati; phylum Chlamydiota; class Chlamydiia; order Parachlamydiales; family Parachlamydiaceae; genus Candidatus Protochlamydia; species Candidatus Protochlamydia sp. W-9. Next base: position 2,114 of record NZ_BCPZ01000126.1, on the reverse strand, counting down.
TGAAATACAAAATTTAAAAAAACAAAATGGAGGTATTTGGCCCACCGTTGTTTTAAGTGTAGACCGACGCATTGAGTATGGATTATTTTTAAAGCTCTTTGCAATTGCACAAGAATGCTGCCCACATTTAAGGCTTGTTTATCAACCTTTAGAAAATTTGGAAGAATTTTGAGATGTTGAAACTAGAAAAATGTGCAAAAAGTTGTCATATTACAATCTCTTTAAGGCACCGGGATACATTTTTTTCTCCTTTACTGATCAAAGCATTGGTGTTTGCACTCTCCATTCATTTCGTTGCAATTCTTTTATTTCATATTAAACCCTTTAAAATTACCTCAACTTTTCTTTATCCTCCAATTCAAGTAGAAGCTGAGCCTTCTTTCGAGATTTCTTCTCCATTCCTTCTACTACAAGAAGACGAAAGCATTCAATATCTAACCCCTCCAACACCGATTGACAATCTCCCTTATTTCTTTCCCGCATCTCACTTTCAAAATCAAACACAACTTCAATTAATCGATTTTGCTTCTATAGAAGAAAAATACTGGCCTATTTATTCACCTCCTCTAACCATAGAAAAACCTGCCATTACACTATATGTTTCGGGAGATTTATCCGCTTATCCCTTATCAAATTCTGATCCTCGCCTAGAAACTAAAATATTGCTCAACAATCCAGCTAAAGATCCTTATTATATAAATTATAAAGTAAAATTAGATGGAAAATCTGGAGTTATTTTTTGGTATGAACGTATTCAGTCAAGCGGAGTCGTTGAGAAAGATTTCCTTACCGAACAAATCCTTTTAAATACAAAATTTAAGACTTTCTCAACCACCTTTGTACCAGTATCAGGTTGGTTAAATTTTGTCATTTACTAATAGGGGTTAAAAATGATTGAACTTAACTTTACAACAGCGTTTATGCTCTACTTGGGTGTTACCATAAGTGCTTTATTAGGAACATGGGTTTACTCCCATTATCGAACACGTAAGCAAATTATTTTTTCAACAGAACAATCTTTATTTGTATGCGAATATTGTCACTTTGCTTATTTAGAAGAAAATATAAAAGAGCTCAATCGATGTCCGCAATGTAATCTTTTTAATAAACAAAATTATTACAAACATCTAAATAGATAAATTTAAATTATTTATTATATTAAAATTAAAATAAAAACATTAATTAATAAAAGAGGTAAATTGTTTCAAACTTAGAAATTTTTTATTATAATCTTTAAACTATTATTAGAGATATTGTATTAGCAATTATTAGCATTACCATTTCAGCTAGCTTATCTTATTATCAGCAAAAACTTATTTAGTAGTCCTTTCTCCCAAAAAATTTTTGTTAGACTTGATCTCCGATTTTTTTAAAACTCTCAAAAATAACCAATGGCGGATAAAAAAATAATTACTTTTAAGAAATATTGAAAATAACACCAACAATGTCTTGTTATTTGCTTTATCGTTTAGAGTTTCTTAATCAACTATCTAATTGCAAGGTTCTGTCATTAAAATGCTTTCTGTCACAAATCGTCTCGTCAATTTGCTTAATTACCCCCCCTTATAATTTCTGCAAATAAACCTTTTGTCTAGATTGGATACAGCAGCTTAGCTGAATTAGTCCTCTCTCAATGCTTTGAGTGTTTAAAAGAATCCGCTTCCAAAAACTTAACTTCTTAACAGATTCTGTAATAGTCACGGTAACTTTAGCAGAAATAGTTTTCTTTTAAAGTAGAAGCAAGTTGGCATCATTTTGATTATAGCTTATCGAGAATGTTAACTCCCTTTCGATCGACAGAATTTTTTGAGACGCTAATATTATCTCTAGATTTAATCCTGTATGGAATAAATTCTCGTCAAAGTCCTTATGATTTTTTCCATATTTTTGTAGAAAATTTTACCCAATTCTGTTTTCAAATAATTTCTTTATATATTTTTCAATTTTTTTTAGATAAAAAAACTGAGCAAATTCACGAGTAGCTTTATTGGGGATATCAGGGTAAATAACGAGCGGTTGACAAGGGAGTCTAAAAACAAAGGAAAGAAACGGGGCAAAAAAAAGGGCCTTAAAACGGGGTGTTTTAAGGCCAAAAAGAAAAGTTTGGCGGCGAC
>NZ_BCPZ01000125.1:0-141 GCF_001950615.1 Candidatus Protochlamydia sp. W-9 | reverse complement strand
ACCACCCTGAAGTTGTTTTTCCTCTTTTTGCTAAACCTTTAAAGACCTTGTTTCTTTTTATGCGTTTATTGTGGCAAACATCTATCGACGTAGAATCAATAAAAGCAATTCCTGTGATTTCTCCTCTTTTGTCCAAAAGAT
>NZ_BCPZ01000124.1:0-42045 GCF_001950615.1 Candidatus Protochlamydia sp. W-9 | reverse complement strand
TTGTGTCTGTAGGGTAGGGTTTTGCAGGATTGTAAGCCATAAATATAACATCGGGTGTTCCATCTTTCTCTTCCCAACCCTCTGGCTTTTCTTTCGGATCAAATGCAACTTTAGCAACCGGAACAAGCCCGTGTTTAGAGTACATCAGAGGTAAAGGAAGATTTGGCATATTAAAACAATCCAAACGTTTTCCTCCATTCTTTAAAGCTTCCGGAATTAGAATATCTGTGACACCTTTAGGCACTTCTGAAACAGTACTTTTAAAGACAGAAACAATATCTCCATCTTTCTTAATGGCAACGCCAAAAGATCCAGCATTAGATAGCAACATTGTCATTTCAGCATACTCTTCAACAGGATAAATATATACAGTTTTGCCAGCTTTTGCATTTGTTATTGCTTGATGAAATTCTTCGGCACTTGCTAGTCTAAGTGCATTTGGATTTACAGAAATTGTTTCACTTTCTTGTGTTTTAGCAACAGATTGTTGCTGATCTATTTCTCGATGTAATTTTGTTGACGTTAAATGCCCAAGCACAGAAGCATTATGATTAGCCTGCATAGAAACACTAGTATCACCTATTTCTGTAGATATACTTTGTTGAGAATCCTCAGATGATTTTGAAGTATTTTCTTTTGGTTGTTCAGATGTCATTTCCCTTGATTGCACTGGTTCTCCTATTTGAAGAGATGGAGTTGATCCACTAGTCGGTATATTCATACACAGCCTCCTTATTATAAATTTTAATTTAATCTCCTTCTTAATTATTAAACTAATTTATTAATTTTATATTAAAAAATTAAAACATTTGAAATTTTGGTTTATTATTAAAATAAAAAAAATAAAAACACAGATAGTATTGAATAGGTAAAGCTATTTCAATAAACTTATCTAAAGATAGATTAATTATTCTAATTCAAGCGGAGAAGAGCAATGAAATGCATGCATTGCGGATCAGATTTGGTAAAGAAAAGAAGATTGATGATCCAAAACAGGAAAAGCAAAATTTTTGCTGTTTAGAGTGTAGCAAAAGTGGAGCGAAAACAATGAAGCTAAAATTATTAACGAACAGTTAAAGGAACTTGTCAAAAAGCTCTTAGAGGAAGGGTGTCTCTTCATGGAATTTTTGATATAAGAATGCCATATTTGCTCAATTTTATTAATTTCATTATCAAAGATTTACCTGAGGAGAACTTAAATGCACAAGTCACTTGTCATGAGAAAGATGAGTTGGAATTGGCTAAACTTTAAGGAAAGAGCGATGGAGTTTGGTAAGAAATAAGGAAAATGATCCGTAGCTATGGCTCGTCTTCCATAAAAAAAGTCGCCAAGTGCTTTTGCTAGGCAAGGGGATCTTCGAGATGAACGCTGTGCTTCTTTTTGCAAAATGACCTGGATCATTAAAAAAAGCCCTTTATTTCACTGATTAAGGTTAATGTTTATTTATCCTTGGAGCTAACATCAACCAATTAGAAGCAATCTGATCAGACAAGCGACATGAAAAGATTTAATTATACTCTTAAGACAAAAGTGTACAAGCTTTATAAGGAAAACACTTTCATTTTCTAAAAAGCTAATTAATCCCCTTAGATTAATAAAATACTTTATTTGTGGTTACAATAGGCAATTGAGAGTCTTACCTATTTAGCACTAGCTAAATGGGTATAAATTTCTCGGTCTAATAAAATGTCTTTTGCTTTTACTTCCGACCAGCCTCTCTGACCCATCAAAATATTTTAATATTTATTTTAAAAATTTAGAATTTTATTCTAGTGTTGTTTGCATTCGATTAAATGGAAGGCTTTTCTATTTTGGCAGATTCGGTAATATAAGCTTATTTTTGAAAAATCGCTCATATTATTTGTCTAGAAAATCATGGTTTCAAATTTTTCTATTCCTCTCATCGCAAATATTGCCTGGCTGGCAATTTAATGACAATATTAGAATTAAATGATTAATTTCTAAAAATTCTCTTCTAAAAAAGTCAAAATAGCAGATTGCGTTTTGATTAAATTAGACTCTTCATGAGCTTGAGAAATAAACCAAGATTCATGCTGAGAAGGAGGGATATAAATGCCTTGATCAAATAGCTTTCTGAAAAAGTTTGCAAAAATAGTTGTGTTCGCTTTCAGTGCATCTTCTAAGTTACGGACTCTATTTTTACAGAAAAACAAAGTAAACATGGATCCGGCTTGTTGAATACAAATTGGCCAATTGTTTTTTTTAATGGTTTCTTTAATAGGGTTTAAAAGTAAATCTGTTTTTCTTTGCAATTCTTCGTAAAAACCCGGTTGTTGAATTAAACGTAAGCTTTGCAAGCCAGCTTCCATTGCTATGGGGTTACCAGAAAGTGTCCCGGCTTGATAAACAGAGCCTAACGGGGCTAACAGATTCATAATCTCTTCTCGGCCTCCAAAAGCAGCCGCGGGAAATCCGCCTCCTATAATTTTACCAAAACAAGTTAAATCAGGTTCAATAGGGTAAATGTCTTGTGCTCCTTTCAAGGCGACTCTAAATCCGGTCATGACCTCATCAAAAATCAGTAACGCTCCCATCGCTAAAGTTTCTTCCCTCAAGAACTGCATAAATTCTTGAGAAGCTGGAATAACTCCCATATTTCCTGCAATAGGTTCTAAAATAATAGCTGCTATTTTATGTCGATAATCGGAATGATGAAAGATCTGACGGCAAGCTTCAATATCATTATAAGGTAAACATAGTGTTTGTTTAACAATATCAGCAGGAATCCCTGCGGATGAGGCTGAGGGAGAAACTTCTAAAACACCGGATCCCGCCTGAACTAAAAAAAAATCAGCATGTCCATGATAATTACCGTTAAATTTTACAATGAATTCTTTATTGGTATATCCACGCGCTAAGCGAACCGCACTCATGGTTGCTTCAGTTCCCGACGAAACAAATCTAATTTTTTCGACTGAATCAATTAATTTAATGGCTTCTTGAGCAAGTTCCCCCTCAATAGACGTGGTAATTCCAAAACTGGTTCCTTTTTTCATTCGTTGTTGCACAGCTTCAAGAATGGATGGATGCGCATGGCCGTGAATTAAAGCTCCCCAAGACCCACAATAATCAATGTAAGTTTTTCCATCTACATCCACTAAAGTATCGCGATAGGCATGATCGATGATCATCGGAATTTGTCCCATATTAGCGCAGGCTCGAACTGGAGAATTAACGCCCCCAGGAATGACTCGATTTAAGTTTGAATAAATTTGTTGGCTGATGGGACGGCTAATCATATCACTTACCATAGAATTAAAAAACAAAATCAGGGTTTAATTTATTGTTCAAAGCTTATAAAATCGCAAGAATTATGCATATAAAATTGTAAGCTAGAAGTTTTATCTCATAGACCAAAAACAAATTTTTTCAATCATTTAGAAATTTAGGGATGCTTAATTGCTAACTTTTTTTAATTTTATTAACCTATGTCTTTCGTCTATATTAATGATAATGTTTAAAATCATTATTGTTTTCTACTCATTTTTGAAGGACATTTTTAGCATTATTCACCCATTCAAACAAAATTGTGATCAGCGAATAAGCAACCTATTTAAAAACTCTTGGAATAAAGAACTAGCTTTTAAAAATAGTAAAAAGACCTTTATTCTAGCAGCGCTATTTTCAAATTTATTTTCATCAATTTTTTGTTACGAAGTTTATTTTGAAGGAATTCAAGATCAAGAAGCTATTTCTTTACTTGAATCAGTTTCACAACTCGTTAAACTCAGAAATTCTCCTCCTGCTACAATAACAGGAATAAGAAGACGGGCGGAATCAGATCTTTCTGACTTAACTTTAGCCATGCAAAGTTTAGCTTATTACGAGGCAAAAGTTTCTTTTCAAGTTGCAGAAGATGGATCTTCTGTCACTATTCAGGTCATACCTGGACCTATTTATCCTTTAGAAGCATTTATTATTCGCTATTTTCAAATGGGAGAAGAGTTAGATTCAGCACTTACCTCTTTCCCGTCATTATGTGAACTAAAAGTAACTTTAGGAGAACGTGCCCTTCCTGAAGTGATTTTAACGGCAGAAGATATATTATTAGATAAGCTTAACCTTCAAGGCTATGCTTTCGCAAAAATCAGAAAAAGAGATGTTTTTGCTGATCTGAAAAAAGATGTTGTCGTTGTCCTATTAGAAGTAGAAATTGGGCCTCTAACTTACTTTGGCCCTATCAAAATTAATGGTTGCGATCGCGTAAAAAAAAGCTTTTTTTATAAGAAATTGCACTGGAATCAAGGAGAACTTTACAACCCTAAAAAATTAGAAAAAACTCAAGAAGCTCTTGAACTTTCTGGATTATTTAGTTCAATTAATATTAGCCCAGCACAAGAACCTGTTCAAGGAAATTTACTTCCCCTTGAAATAAATGTTTTAGAAGCAAAACAAAGAAGTATGGGTTTTGGGGTAAATTATACCACCCAATTTGGACCTGGAATTACGGCCGAATGGGAGGATCGCAATATTGCTGGAGAAGGACAGAAAGTGAGCTTTCGAACAGATTTATGGGAAAAATTACAAGATGCTAGAATTTCTTACTTGATTCCTGATTATCGAAGGCAAAATCAAAACTTAGTCTGGCTCTTAGACTATAATCATGAAAGGACAAAAGCTTTTACCGAAAAAGCACTTTCAGTCTCAGCAACTATTGAAAGGAAGCTTTCAGATCAACTACGCGTCTCCTATGGTTTAATGTATAAACTTTTGCGCAGCGAAAGATCTGAACGTAACGGGACCTTCGATTTATTTAAAATTCCGCTTCAGCTACAATGGGCAAATGTAGATAGTCTATTAGATCCGACAAAAGGAGCTGCCGTCCAACTTAGAATCATTCCATCGGTGCAGTTTATTTCTCCTTTTTTTGCCTATTCAATTAATTCATTAACAACTTCTCTCTACCAAGCTCTTACAAAAAATAAAAAGCATGTTTTTGCTGTAAAATTAATGTTTGGAACTATTTTAGGAGCGAGTAAACATGATATCCCTCCTCCAGAACGTTTTTATGCCGGTGCTGAAAATGCTTTAAGAGGTTATCGCTATTTAACTGTTAGTCCAATTGGAAGAGAGCATAAACCCTTAGGTGGACGCTCTTTATTCATTTACTCATTAGAATTACGAAGTAAACTCACGAAAAATTTTGGCCTTGTTACCTTTTACGAAATAGGAAATGTTTTTCAAAATTATTACCCCAATTTCCGAAAAAAATTTTTACAATCGATTGGATTAGGAATTCGCTATTATACACCTATTGGTCCTTTGCGTCTGGATTTTGCTGTGCCCGTCAACAGAAGAAAACATATCGATAATGCTTTTGAAGTCTATTTTAGTATTGGCCAATCATTTTAATAATAAACACGTTGAATATTATGAAACTATTAAAATCTCTTGTTAAAGTCTTTTTAACATTGCTTACAACTTTAATATTTATTTGGATAGTCTTGATTGCCTTATTTTCTACACGACAAGGGCAAAAATGGGTGGTAGAGAAAGGTCTTGCTTATCTTGAAAAGCAAACTGAGACAACCATTCAAACAGAAATATTTGAATATACATTCCCCTTTCATTTACACGTTGAAGGCCTTTCAATCTCCCGTCAAGCACAGCCTATTTTATCTATAGAAAAATTCAACATTGCTTGTGAATATTGGCAACTGTTAAAAGGCAAGTTTGTGATTTCCTTTTTAAAGGCCGAAAATATTCTTCTACAAAATTTATTAGATATTTACGAATCGCCTAAAAACGAAAATAGTTCGTCTGAAGTCAACTTTAAAACCTTTCCTTTTCCATTATATGTAAAAGTTGAAAATATTGATTTACGTAGCATTTCAATAGCACCTACTGTTTTTAAACAACTCAATCTTTCAGCTAACATTATTGAACAAGCTGATGATCTTAAATTCTCTATCAAAGGTATGTTAAAAAATAATCCCTTCAAGAATTTATTTTCTACTCACGCTATTCTCGAAATTACTAACAATAATTATTTACCCCTTCCACTAGTAGTCAACCTTGATATTGATAACAATCATCTCACATCTAATTTTAATTACGATCATTTTACTTATCCTCTCCAGTTGTCCAACGAAGTCATTCCTTTAGACATGAAAATCAATTTTATGGCTTCCCTCAATGATTGGCAAAAAACCATTCAAAATCCCAAACAGCAAGGAAATAAAATTAACGGCTCTTATCAAATCATCGCTTTACTACCTGAAACAGATTCGTTTTATAAAAATTTATTAGGAAAAGAGCTGCAATTAGAAGGGAAGTTTTCTTTCAAGAAAAATCACCTCTTGTTGCTATCAGAAATCCAATTGAATAGCCAAACTTTCATTTTTAATGGACAAGCGGCGATAGATAAAAATTTTTATATTAGAGAAAGCCTTTTCAACGGAACTATCTTAGATTTAGAAAAATTCTCTTTTTTATCTAATAAGAACATTAAAGGATTGCTAACTTTTGAAGGAAGCATTTTAGGTTCAAGAAATAAGCCTCAAATTATTTTTGAAGGGTCAAGCCCAGAGGTAAAATTAGAAAATTATTCCTTTAAAAATGTTCACATATCTTCAAAAACTCATTTAGAAAATCGACATATGATTGGAAGGATTGGGCTCGAATTTGAACATCTTAATCAAAATTGTAATTTAAATTCCAATTTTTCTATTGATGATCAATTACTCACTCTTTCTGACTTGAGTGTCAAAGCTTTAGATTCATTTGCAGAAGGAGATTTAACACTAAATTTACTGAATTTGATCACAGAAGGGCATCTCGATATTCATTTTACAAATTTAGAAAATTTCTCTAATTTTTTTAACTTGCCGTCTATGAAGGGAAATGGTCTGGCTCAGATTAAACTTAAACCAGCCCTCGATATTAATGATAATAAACAACAAGCTATCGATGCAAAGCTTAATGGATATCAATTAGATATGAATGATCATCAAATTGATGAATTAAGCTACCAAGCAAAATTTTATCCTTCTCTTGAAAAACAAAATTTTTATGTTCTTCAATCGGAAATTGAAGCTGAGAAATTACAATCTACTGATTACTCAATATCAAATATTTCTGTAAATACTACTCAAAACATCAATGTGGATACCTACTCTGTTTTTGATCTATCTACTCAAATACATTTAGATAAAATCTCATCTATAAGGGGCGAAGCACAATCTGGCCAAATTTATTTTTTCTTAAAAGATCCATTCACAAATCCTCAAGGAGAGGTAAACGTTTCTTTAGAACGCATTCAAACAGAAGCAACTACGTTTAATCATTTAAATGCAATAACTACTTTAAATTCACTTGAAAAAAAGAATCCTTTTCAAATATATGTGCAAGGAAACAGCCAAGTCGAGTGGAATGCTGAAGCAAATGGCTTTTGGTCATTTCAAAACGGATTAAACTGTGCTTTAGAAAAACTTGAAGGGATCTACGGTACCCAACCTTTAAAACTTCAAAATCCTTTATGGATTTCATACCAAAAAGGAAATGTTTCTTTAGCAGATTTAAAATTTTCTTTTGGTAAGGCGGAGATTGAGGCTCAATTTCAAAAGATTAATAAAGAGATTATTTTCGACTTCCGAACAAATGATATTTCCACCACACTTATTAAATATTTTTATCCCGATTTACCTATTACAGGGAAAGCCTCCTTTGAAGGACATTTAGGTGGAACAATTGATCAACCCGAAGGAAGTCTGCTTATTTATTTAAGGAATATGCAAATTACCGAAGAAATTTTTGCCCAAAATCCTTTAGTGCAAGGAAATATACAATTGGACCTTAATGGTTCGGGAATCAATTTAAAAAGCACTTTAAATGGAATTGGTAGTTCTCCTGTTCACGCACAAGGAACACTGCCTATTGCTTTTAGTTTATCTCCAATCTCCATGGTAATACAAAAAGATAACCCCTTTTCTGTAACTCTCGAAGCCCGAGGAGAAATTGGTCCTTATATGCACTTATTTTATAATGACACAAGTAATTTGACAGGGCAGGTGAAAATTGCCATTAATCTAAGTGGACAAATAGATAACCCTCAAATCAAAGGCTCAATTAAACTTACCGACGGTGCCTATGAGATTTTAAAATCTGGAAGTATTTATCACAATATACAAGCAATTTTAGAAGGTGATGGTTCCGTTGTTGTTATCAAACATTTTTCTGCAGAAAATAGTAAACATGGTTCTATTACTGCTAAGGGGAAAATTAGTTTGGATAAAAAGCAGCATTTCCCCTTCGATATTAAACTAGAGCCTAAACAAATTGCAATTATGGAATCCGATTATGCTGATATAGAAGCTAGCGGATCCTTGCAACTTGTAGGAAATCTAAAGAAGTCTAAACTTCGAGGTGATTTAACAGTGGATAATGCTGTGATTCATATGGAAGAAGCTTTACCTAAGCAAATTAAGTCTGTAGCAGTCATCTTTATTAATCAAAATCCTGATCATAAGTCTAAACGCTCTTCAGAAGTTTCTAATTCTTCTCCCTTAGCATTTGATATCAAACTCCAAATCCCTGGCAATGTCTCTATTGAAGGAAATAATCTTTCATCCGAATGGAAGGGTGCTATTACAATTACAGGAACAGCAAATAACCCCCTTTTGAATGGGGATTTAAGCGTCATCAATGGTCAATATGATTTCAACGGAAAAACCTTTAATCTTTCGCAAGGAAATATTCATTTCGCAGGATCTCCTGGAAAAAAAACGAGTATTTATGTCGTCGCAAGCAAAGAAATTGATCGAATTCGTGCAGATATCATCGTCAAAGGAGCTGCAGATAAATTAGTCGTTAGTTTTCGATCAAATCCTCCTCTTTCACAACGAGAAGTTCTTTCTTACATTCTCTTCAATAGAGGAATTGCCGACATTACTCCTGATCAAGGGGATCAATTAAGTCAATCTTTCATATCTTTAAATGCTAGCGAACAAAATTCAAGTAGTGATGATTTTTTAACCAAAATTCGAAATAATATTGGGATTGATCGTTTAGATATTTCTGCCAACGATAATAATAACAAAGACCTTTCTCTTCAAATTGGAAAATACATTACAGAAGGGGTTTTTGTCTCTATTAACAAAAGTATTAGTGATATAGGGAATCGGCTAGCAATTGAAGCTAATGTTCATAAAAATTTAAAAGCTCAAGCTGAAGTAGAGCTTGGTACTGCCAACCAAGGTAAAATCTCATTAAAATGGAAAAATGATTATTAACTTCTAAGTTGGAATGTTCAGTTATCTTCTTAAAACTCCAAAGCCTTTTTATTTTTTGAAAAAATAAAACTTCTCATAATCATTATTCATCCAAATAAAAAAGTGGTCTATTGACAAAAAGCAATTAGCTTTCTATTCTACTGCAACTGCATCACCATTATTTTTAACCAATCTTTTGATGCAATCGCGAAACCAGTCGGAAGCGCGAATCGGTTGTTAACCCCAAAATTAGTTCAATCAAATAAAAGATTGGCTGAATTCTAAACTTATAGGAGTTGTTTATGGCAATAAATGCCGAACCAGATTTTCTAAATATCAACCTATTACGACCAATTTTACAAACCTCAGCAGTGACTGCAATAAATGCAATTTCAGGAAAACTTAATCACTATTCAGTTTCTTTTCCACACTTAACTTTAGTGGCTTCTTTGGCTTCTTTAGTTAGTGCTGTTACGAAAAAAATGTTTAACAATGTTATTTCTACTTATATTGCAACAGCATTGGGAGTCACAATAAGCTTTGTTGCCCAACATTTAATCACTAAACAAACGGTAAACTCAAAAGCTGTTTTAATGGTGGCTGCTCCGTTAATTTTGACAGAAATATTTTTTGATATTCTCCATTTTACTGGTGGTAAGGATAGAAATTCTGTTTTAACTTAATGAAATTTTCTATGCCTTCTGCTTCTAAAGTAGAGGGCTTTTCAATTTCTTCTTCACTTTTACGGCTAATAATAATGGTTAAATCTGGTCAAATAGGGACCTTATCTTGACTCTAATTTTGTCATTTCCTAATATCCGGTTTTATATTATTTTTACAGAATTCAATCCCTTTTACACTTCATTTGAGAAAGCTCTATTTTTAACAACGTTTCTTTGAAAGTTTAAAAAATATTTCTGATCTAAAAAATTTGGAAAAAAATGGCAAAACGAATCAATTCAAATCTATCTAGCCACATCTTTGATCCCCTAACTATTTTTTCTTTTTATCATTTTTATCGCGTATTTTAATGAATTCTATTTTCTTCAATATCTTATCTTCGTTTGGAGATTATATTCTTCTAATTACTAACGTGATAATGGTTTCTTTACGGCGACCTCCGACTTGGATTCTTATCAGAGATCAGCTTTTTGATATTGGGGTCATGTCACTTCCCGTTGTTGCGATTACAGGTTTTTCGACAGGAATGGTTCTTGCTGCTCAATCTTTTTTTCAACTTTCCGACAAAGGCTTAGCAAGCGCAACGGGTTTAATGGTGGCTAAGGCTATGTTAGTTGAACTGGGACCTGTTTTAACGGCTTTCATGGTTACTGGAAGAGTAGGAGCTGCCATGTGTGCAGAATTAGGAACCATGAGGGTCACAGAGCAGATAGATGCAATGCGTACCATGTCTGTTAATCCACTTGGATATCTAGTCGCGCCTCGTTTTCTTGCGGGAATGATAATGATGCCATTACTAACAGTGTTTAGCGCTATTATGGGGATTTTTGGAGGATATCTTATTGCTGTTTATTTTTATAAAATGCCAGCAAGCTCTTTTATTGATCCTTTACCTCTTCATATCAACACGTTTGATTTTATTAGTGGCATGGTTAAAGCCTTTGTATTTGGGATTATCATTGTAACAATTTCTTGTTATAAAGGTATGAAAACCCGGGGTGGAGCTGCAGGAGTGGGACGTTCAACAACCAATAGCGTTGTCATTTGCTATTCTGTCATTCTCATTATAAACTTCATCTTAACTCTTAGCCTAAATTCTTCCTTTAACTTCATTAATGAGTTTTTGACAAAATGGTTTTAAGAGATAATACCAAACGTTAACTTTGCTTAAACATATAGTGATGCACCAATCATGATTCGGGTTCAGAAAATTTGGAAAAGTTATGGCAAATTGCAAGTCCTAAAAGGCCTTGATTTGATTGTGAATGAAGGAGAAACCCTTGTTATTTTAGGTCGATCCGGCGTTGGAAAGAGTGTTTTACTTAAACAAATTATCGGTCTTGAAACCCCTGATGAAGGATTTGTAGAAATAGAAGGCGAAAAAGTAACAAATTTAAATACTCGTGCTTATCAAACGAAAATCAAACCGATGGGGATGCTTTTTCAAGGAGCCGCTCTATTTGATTCAATGAATGTCGGTGAAAATACGGCCTTCTATTTAAGACAGCATCCTGAATCTGCTTATTCTGAGTTTGAAATTCTCGAACGCGTTGCAGAATCTTTAAAAATGGTCGGTTTAGAAGGTACTCAAAAAAAAATGCCTTCCGAACTTTCAGGAGGAATGCGTAAAAGAGCGGCTCTTGCTCGCTTAATTGTTTATCGACCTCAAATCATCTTATATGATGAGCCTACAACAGGCCTGGATCCCATTACCTCTATGCAGATTAGCGAACTTATTAATCAAACAAAAGCAGAGCTTAATGCAACAAGTATTGTTGTTACCCATGATATTCGTTCAGCGTTGGAAGTCGGAGATCGCCTTGCTTTCCACAATGATGGAAAAATTGCTCAAATAGCTCCAAAAAATGATTTTTTTAAAATCGATGATCCGCTCCTTAATGATTTTTTCAATAATGCGTTCATTGATAAAAAAAAATTTTATAAGCCAAAACAGTCGGGAGATTCATAATTACTATGGCAGCATCGGTAAAAAATATTCTAATAGGAATCTTCGTTCTTCTCGCTCTTGCCATTATTGTCTTCCTACTTCTTTTTCTTCATCCTTCTGTCGGAGATAATGCAAAAACATTACGAGTTCGCTTTACCAATATTGATAAAGTTAATGTTGGCTCGCGTGTTACATTTGCCGGTAAACCTGTCGGAGAAGTTGTTTCAATTGAAGAAATACCTGATGCAAGAATCGGTCGAGTCAACCATCAAGGTGACGTTTATATCTATCAACTAACTTTGAAAGTGGATTCTAGCGTGAGTGTCTATAATTCAGATGAAATTTCTATTCGCACTTCCGGTTTATTGGGTGAAAAAAATATTGAAATCGACCCTCAACCCCTTAAATCAGGTGGGACACTCATTGATGTCGAAAACCAAATTCTCTATGCTTCTCCTTCTGGATCTGTTGAAGAAACATTAAAACAATTTGATCAAATTTCCACGCAACTCAAAATTGTATTGGAAGACTTCCATGACACTTTTACAATTTTGAAAAATGAAAAAGTCATTGAAGGAATTGCTCAAACGTTAAAAAATATAGGGGAAATTACTCAGGTTATAAATCAACCAGAAAAATTAAGCCGTATGCTTACTAACTTTGTTAATTTATCTGAACGAACCCAGCAATCGTGGAAGACGTTAGATGCAGCCTGTCAAAATTTGTATCAACTCAGTGAGAAAGCTAATATTTCCTGGGTGTCTGTTGAAAATACTTTAAAAGAATTCAATTTAGCTTCAGTCAATTTGCAAAAAATGACGAATCAAACACAACTTTTGGTTGCAAATATGGCGCAAGGAAAAGGTACTTTAGGTAAGCTATTCGTAGCAGATGATTTATATTTACGAGTTAAATCTATTTTAAATAAAGGTGAGAACATTTTTAGCGACATTAAGCAGTATGGAATTCTATTTCAACACAACAAACGGTGGCAACGTCTTCAAGCGCAACGAATGAAATTATTACATAAATTATCTGATTCAAACAAATTTTCTAATTATTTCAATGACGAAATCAATCAAATTTTATCTTCTCTTTCTAGTATTTCTATGGTATTAAACGAAGCAGAGTGTTATCCCTATTCATTATTGAATACCCCGGAATTCACCTGCCGGTTTGCGGACCTTATTAAGCGTGTGGGGGAAATGGAAAACGCATTAAAGATGTATAATGAACAAGTCATCGACCAAGAGTAGATTTTAAGGAGTTAATCGGATGGAAAACATGCCTTATTCTCAAATCCAGAAAGGAACTTTTTTAATTGCCACTCCTGATATTGATTCAGGTTTTTTCTTTCGTGGTGTCATTTTAATTTGTGAGCATAATGCCAACGGATCTTTTGGCTTATTGATTAATAAGAGCTTAGACTTAGAACTCCCTGAAGAAATTGTAAATTCTGAACACTTAATCAATCCTTATATCAGTATTCGATCGGGAGGACCGGTTCAAACTAACCAAATGATGCTTCTTCATACCTCTAGTCAAATTCAGCAACAAACCTTGATGGTTACGGAAGGTGTTTATCTTGGAGGAGACCTACAATTTTTACAAGATGCAATTACAGATCAAAATGGACCTCATATTCACTTATGTTTTGGTTATTCAGGCTGGGGAGCAGGTCAGTTAGAAAGAGAATTCTTGGATGGGCACTGGTTTTTACATCCAGCAGAATTAAGACATGTTTTTTATATTTCACCTGATAAACTATGGCAACATCTTTTACGTGAAATGGGAGGCAAATATGCTACCCTATCAATGATTCCTGAGGACTTATCTTTAAATTAAAATTTGAAGAAATAAATCAATCTATCAAAATTTTTCCTAATCTCTAAAATATAGCGATTAAGATTTCATCTATGAGAGTTTTCTCGTTTCAGACTGCCAACGATAACTTTTAAATCGTCAAAAATTATTAAAAGAAAAGAATTTTAAAGTTTTTTAGTAATCTTTTGAAAAAATCTAGGTGGATTAAAAATTTTATTCAGCAATAGGTAAGATCAAGCACAAAGCAAATTTGTGCTTGATCTTGGAATTTAGCAAGAAAATATTAACGTTTAGAGAATTGGAATCGTTTACGAGCTCCAGCACGGCCATATTTTTTGCGTTCTTTCTTACGTGAATCTCGGGTCAAATAACCATGACTTTTGAACTCATGACGTAAATTTTCATCATTTTCAACTAGAGCTCTAGCTAATCCTAAACGAATAGCTACAGCTTGAGCTTCAACACCACCGCCTTTCACACGAATAACCATATCATAACGATTATTACCGCCGAGATTTTCGAAAGGAGCAAATACGGTTCTTCTTTGAATTTCTAGTGGGAAATACTCTTCAAGGGATCTTCCATTAATATCAATTTTGCCATTTCCACTTCTAAGTCTAACGGACGCAACAGCTGTTTTTCGTCGTCCAGTTGCTACTGTTTCTTCTAACATAATCCTCTTACTTCTTCTTAAATGTTAACGTGGATTGGTTGTTGAGCAGCTAAATCATGCTCTTTTCCGGCAAATACACGCAATTTTTTAATTTGTTGTCTTGCCAAGCGCGTCTTAGGCATCATTCCTTTAACGGCATGCTCAATGATATATTCAGGTTTACGAGCTTTCATTGTACGGTAAGGGATTTCTCTCAAACCGCTCATAGAACCTGTATAATAATGATAAATTTTTTGAGCTTCTTTAGAACCCGTGACTTCTACTTTATCAGCGTTGACCACAATAACACCATCTCCACAATCCATATAAGTTGTGTAAGTAGGTTTATGCTTTCCACGAAGAATTTTTGCAATCTCAGATGTCAAGCGACCTAAAGTCTTTCCGGTTGCATCTAAAACAAACCACTTAAGTTTTATTTCATTTTTATTCGGAGTAAACGTCTTTTGCATGTTTTCGAACCTTATGCATAATTTTCACTCTTTTGCAAAAAAGAGCTCAGGTTAACGGGTAAGTCGTAAACCTGATTATTTAAATAATATAAGCCGTAATCATACTTATTTACACCTATTTTGCCAAGCATTTTTTAATTTTATCTCTTGCAATCGAAGTTTTAATTTCCTGTAAAAAAACAGATCCACTCCGAAATAAAACTAGGGAGGTTTATTTTATTTGGCATAAAATTTATAGAGCATAAAAAAAATAAAAAACAATTCAAATAACTCAAGTAAACTTTGTTAAATCAAAAAAAATATTTTCAAAATTTTCCTAATTAACGAATTAAATTTTCTCATTCAAAGAGAATATTAAAATAAACGCAATTATAAAGATCTTTTCGGGTTGAAATAAAGATCTTTTATCATTAAAATCCTCTCTCTCTGCGAATTTTTTTGGCTGGCTTTTTTGAAATAGCGGAGTTGGCTCGATTCAAAAGCCTTTAAATGTTCAGCTTTAATCTTTTAACCCAACACATAATTATGCGATCTTTAAAAAAGTTTTTTGTCAAAACTTATGGCTGTCAAATGAATGAACTCGATTCAGAAATTATGATTGGCCAATTAGAAAATCGAGGGCTGATTCGTAGTCATGATGAAAATGACGCCGATCTTTTGATTTTTAACACTTGCTCTATCAGAGATCTCGCAGAAAGAAAAGTCATGGGTAAATTAGGAAAATTAGGATTAACTAAACAAAGTCAAGCAATTATTGGCGTAACCGGATGCATGGCTAATGCTAAAAAAGACTCCCTATTCCAAAAACTTCCTCACATTGACTTTGTTCTTGGTACTAACAATATCCATGATTTAAACCATGTACTTGATGAAGTTTTAGCTTCAGGTAAACAATCTATTCGAACAGATGATCATTTTGAGTTCGAACTCGATTACTTGAATGCAAAAAGGGAAGATCAAATTAAAGCTTACGTTTCAATTATCCGTGGATGTGATAAATTTTGTACTTATTGCGTTGTTCCGTATACAAGAGGTTCAGAAGTTTCTCGAGCTCCTGAAAATATTTTAGAAGAGTGTCGTCACCTTGTCAATCAAGGCTATAAAGAAATAACTTTACTTGGACAAAATGTCAATAGCTACGGAAAAGACAAGCTTGAATGGAAATGCCTTTTTCATGATTTGCTTTATCAATTAGATAAAATTCCAGGCTTAGAAAGAGTCAGATTTATGACAAGCCACCCTGTTGATATTTCGAAAGAACTCATGGAAGCTATTCGAGATCTTAAAACGCTATGCGAATTTGTTCACTTTCCATTACAAGCTGGTTCTAATCGCGTCCTAAAAAAAATGCATCGCATTTATACCGTTGAACAATATTTAGAAAAAGTTCAAATGCTTAAAGAAATTGTTCCCAATGTTGCACTTGGAACGGATATTATTGTTGGCTTCCCAACCGAAACGGAAGAAGAATTTCAAGAAACTTACCGTTTACTCAAAGAAATCGAATACTCCGTTGCTTTCTTGTTTTCATATAGTCCAAGGAAAGGAACTCCAGCCATGCGATGGCGTGATGATGTCCCTGAAGAAGTCAAGCAAGATCGTTTGCAAAGGCTTTTACAACTCCAAGATACTATTTATATGAAACATAGACAGGCGTTTTTAGGGCAAATAGTAGAAGTTCTTGTAGAAAGACGAAACTTTAAAGATGATCGCCTTGTCAAAGGTCGCACGCGTTGCTGGAAAAACGTTTTGTTTACAGGTGGAGATGAGTTGATTGGAACAATGCAGCAAGTTAAAATTCATGGCTATAGCCATCAAACTTTGTTAGGTGATTTACAGTAACTGATTGATTTAAAAAAGTAGGTGATATAAATACGAATCACCTACTTTTTTAAATCAGCTTTAATGGTTATTCATTTTCGATTTCAATTGTTCCGCAACCAATTCTAGCTCCAGAAGCACCACTTGGTTGAGTTTTAAAATCATCTTCATCAGCATGAATCATAATCGAGCGACCAATAATGGAATTTTTACCATCTAGTTCGATAAACTTATCTACTCTTTCATAATGAGCATGTCCATGGCTATCAGCTTCTAAATTACCAAAATCTCCCACATGCCTTTCCAGACTATCAGGACCGCCATGTTTTTGATTCATGGGATTAAAATGAGCACCAGCTGCTTCACCATTTTTTCCACAATCGCCAAATTCATGGATGTGAAAACCATGTTTACCTGGCGTTAATCCCACTACATCTGCAATAATTTTGACTCCTCCACTAACTTTTGTAAATGTCACTGTCCCTCTGACTTTGTTATCATTAACTCCACGTACAACAGCTTTAGCTTTTTTAATTTGACGAATCTGAATTACACCAGCATCTGCCACTTCGTTATTCTTATTGTTATTTTGTCGTGTATGAGCATGAGAATCTTTACATGCGCAACTTGCGGCTGTTATGACTAGTAAAGCTGCTGCAAAAAACTTTGAAAATCGTAAAGCATGATGAAATGATTGTTTAGACATATACACCTTTCCTTGGTAAAAACTTTTTAATACATGTATGGATAAGTATTGAAGTTTATCCCTTAAGCAAAACCAATTTTAAATAAACATTTGATTCTTCAAAATCTCATTTTTATCAGCTTTATGCATAAACTTTAGAGGATTTCTAAAGCAAATAAAAAATTAACCTACTCTCAATAGTTTTTTTAGAAGCTAATGACAAAGACTCATAAATTCTTTTTCGTTGAGAACTGGAATTCCTAATGTTCGGGCTTTGTCAAGCTTAGATCCAGGCTCGGCTCCTGCAACCACATAATTGGTTTTTCTGCTAACTGAATCTGAAACTTTTCCCCCTCGTTCTTTAATCAAACTAGCAGCACTTTGTCTTGTATAATGTTCCAAACTTCCTGTAAGTACAAAAATTTTTCCTTGAAAAGCATGGTTCGTAAAAATTTGAACTGTTTTAGATTGGGGACAAACACCTAATTCTAATAATCGATAAACTTCTTGCCGATGCTTTGGATTTTGAAAATGTTCAACTACAGCCTGTGCAACTTTTTCGCCCACCCCCTCTATTTTGATAAGATCTTTTTCGTTTAATTGCATAAGCGTTTCAATAGTCCCAGCTCTTGCCGCTAATAATTCGGCCGTCCCTATTCCTATATATTTAATTTCAAGGGCCATAATAAAACGTTCCAAAGAGACATATTTGGACTCTTCAATACTTCTCATTAAATTTTGAATGGCTTTAGTTTTAAAATTCGCCAACTGCGAAATTTGCCCTTCAGTTAAAGCAAATATATCAGATGGAAGATGGATAAATCCTTTTTGAAATAACTGAATGACGATTTTTTCTCCCATATGTTTAATATCCATAGCTTGCTTTCCCACAAAATAGATCAATTTTCTAATTTTTTGTTCAGTACAAGTATTTTCATTGGGACATCGAACAGCTACCTCTCCTATGATATTAATGACTTGCGTCCCGCAAGAAGGACAGTAAAGAGGCATTTGCCAAGGTTGGGAATGTAAAGGACGCTGAGATAATTCGACATTCACAACTTTGGGAATGACATCTCCTCCCTTTTCAATAGTGACTAAATCTCCAATTCGAATATCTTTTCGTTGCACTTCTTCTTGATTATATAAGGAGGCTCGCGCAATCGTACTTCCTGACAAAAAGATAGGCTCTAATTCTGCAACTGGAGTCAAAACACCCGTTCTTCCAATTTGAACAGTGATGTCAATAATTCTGGTTTTTGCTTGCTCAGCAGCAAATTTATAAGCAATAGCCCAACGAGGGCTTTTGCCTGTGACACCCAATCTTTTTTGATCTTTAAAATCATTTAATTTGATAACAATCCCATCGATATCATAGGAAAGAGTAGTTCGCAAAGATCGAATTTCTTCAGCAAATTTCCATATCTGTTCAATATTTTGACAATATGCGTGATGTTCTAATGCCGGAAGACCAATAGATCGAAAAAATGAAGGAACTTCAGCTTGCTTTTTGATAGAGGCAGAAGAATCTTCAGCAAGACCATAGAAAACAACAGCTAGCCTTCGTTCCGCAACCATTTTTGGATCCAAGAGTTTTAAAGATCCTGCTGCAGCGTTGCGTGGGTTAGCCCAGAGTACTTCTCCATCTTGTAACTTTTGTTCGTTTAATTGCAGAAATACTTGTCGTGGCATGAAAACTTCCCCCCTAATTTCTAAGAAATCAGGAAGATTTTCTCCCCTAAGTTGAAGAGGAAGATTTTCAATCATTCGCATATTAGTAGTGATGTCATCCCCTCTTTTTCCATTTCCTCTTGTAATTCCGCGCTTAAAAATTCCTTGTTCATAAATAGCAGTAATTGCAATCCCATCCATTTTTAACTCTACAGAAAATTCTACTTGTCGTTTTCCGACGAGTTTTTGAAGACGTTTAATAAAATCCTCAATTTCTTCCTTAGAATACGTATTTGCTAAAGACAGCATAGGAGTACGATGTGCAACTGTCTTAAAACCACTTGTTAAACTTTCATTAACGCGTTGAGAGGGAGAAAATTCCGTGATCCATTCAGGATGCGATCGCTCGATTTCTTCCAATTTTTTTAAAAGAACATCGAATTCTTCATCAGAAATAATGGGTTGATGTTCAATGTAATAAAGTTTGTTATGATGCCAAATTTCATGACAAAGTTTTTCATAATCTTTTTGCGTGATCATTGAGACATAACCTAAATTTTAATTTTATTATGTTATTTAATATTTCGAATCGAGAAGTTGAGTTTTTCGCTTCAAATTTGCATGTGAATCGATATTGAGTAAATAAAAATATACAGAGAAATAAAATTTGCCTGTTAGAAACTACCACTTGTCAACATGTAAAATGATTTTGTTTTTCTAAGTTCATACACATGAATTTTGAGTCTCTGGGCAGGTTTTCAAAAAAAATTTAAACCGTCTAGTTTACCAAGCAACTAAGAGAGTTTAAAGATTAGGGTAGCAACAGGGGCTAAGATGAGACGTACCCCTATTACAGACCTAGCTTCATTTCGAATAATTTCTGGGTTCAAATTATGTTTTCCAGAGCCTCCAAATTTCTCTGCATCTGAATTAAAGATTTCTTCAATGTGCTCAAACTGACTTAAGTGTAAAATATAATCAGAGTGATAAAGAGGCGTAAAATTATGGACACAAAGAAGGCGTTCTGTACCCCCTTTACGGACATAACTAATCACGCTATTGTGCATATCTGCAAAATCTACCCATTCAAAAGATTCATGACTAAAGTCTTTTTGCCATAGAGCTGGCTGTTTTAAATAAAAGTGATTAATTTCCTGAACAAATTTGTGAATTCCAGCATGGGTAGGAAATTGCAATAAAAACCATTCCAGTCCCGATTTACAATTCCATTCATTCCATTGTCCAATTTCTGCACCCATAAACAGCAGTTTTTTACCCGGTTGACAAATCATATAACTAATCAATAAACGTAAGTTAGCAAATTGTTGCCACATATCCCCAGGCATTTTACTCAATAAGCTTTTTTTACCATGAACGACTTCATCGTGTGAAAAAACAGAAATAAATTTTTCAGAAAATGCATAAACTAATCCAAAAGTTAGATCGTGATGATGGTAGTTTCTAAATAACATATCTTTGGAAAAATAGCGCAGTGTATCATTCATCCATCCCATATTCCATTTCAAGTCAAATCCCAATCCACCTTTTTCTACGGAATGCGTAACTCCTGTAAATGATGTAGATTCTTCCGCGATCATTAATGAACCTGGGCATTTAGAATGCACAATAGAATTCAAATGTTTTAAAAATTCGATCGCTTGTAAATTTTCTTTCCCTCCAACATCGTTGGGAATCCACTCATTTTCCTCTCTGCCATAATCTAAATATAGCATGGAAGCAACAGCATCGACTCGAAGGCCATCGACATGCATGATTTCTAACCAATACAAGGCATTAGCAATTAAAAAATTGGAGACTTCATGTCGACCAAAATTGAATATATTTGTATGCCAATGAGGATGATAGCCTTGACGAGGATCTGCATGTTCATAAAGAGCTGAACCATCAAAACGTGCTAATGAAAATGCATCTGTTGGAAAATGTCCGGGAACCCAATCTAAAATAAGACTTATCTGGTGTTGATGAAGATAATTCACAAAATATTGAAAATCTTCAGGGTGCCCAAAGCGACTAGTTGGGGCATAAAAACCAGAAACTTGATATCCCCAAGATTCATCTAAAGGATGTTCTTGAATAGGAAGAAGTTCTATATGAGTAAATCCCATATCTAAACAATAGGCAGTCAATTCATGGGCAAGTTCTCGATAATTTAAAAATTCTGAATTCGAATCCTTTTTTTTCCATGACCCCAAATGAACTTCATAGATATTCATGGGTAAAGAAGTCCAATTTTTCGTCTTTCTTTGTTCCATCCACGCTTGGTCTTGCCATTGAAAACGCTCAATATTAGCAATTTTAGAGGCCGTTGCTGGACGCAGTTCACTTGACAACGCATAAGGATCGGATTTAAGAATTCTTTCCCCTTGTTGAGTATGAATTTCAAACTTATATTTTTCTCCCTCTTGCAAACCAGGTACAAATAATTCCCAAACACCCGAATATCCCATGATACGCATAGGATTGACTTTTCCATCCCAATGATTAAAATCAGCCATTAAGGAAACACTTTTCGCATTAGGAGCCCAAACAGCAAATTTTACTCCTTGAGTACCCTGATGCGTGGTTAATCTTCCGCCCATTTGGTGATAAAGTTCATAATGGACACCCTTTCCAAACAGATATTGATCGACTTCTCCAAATGTAGGTAGAAATGCATAAGGATCAAAATGAAGTTTTCCATTTTGATGAAATATTTTATAATCAATAGCTGTTGTATGACTAGGAACAATGCATTCAAAAATCCCCATTTCATGAATACGCCTAGCTTCAACAATATTTCCGAATAATTCTAGAAAGATTTGTTGCGCATTGGGTCTCCAAAGTCGAATAACTTTAGATCCTTCGAAAAAAGAATGAAGACCCAAAAAAGCATGAGGTTGGTGATGAACAACATGAACGATACGATAAATGTGTTCATTAAATTGAGAGTCAAATTCAGTCTGTTGCATAGTCATCATAGTCTACCTTATTGGAATCAGCAATTGGACTGGATCATAGTCAATTATTTAAAATTGTCAAAGATGTAATAACAATTTTTTTCAAAATTAAAACATTCACCAGACGTTATCCATTCAGTTTTCTTCTGACCCTGTTTTTTAATGCGACATTTTTTTACCTGACGGAAATGTAAATATAAATCTTGTTGTTGAGCAGAATAAAAAGAAGCTTGTCTAATGACTTTTTTAGTCCATTCCATGTTTAAAAGCCCCTGTTCCGCTAATTTTATAGATAATAATCTACCACAATGAAATTCAGGGGGTAAAACAGGCAACAAATAAATATGATTAAACTCTTGTTGAATAAAATGACGTTGCATCAAATGCATTCCCCTCTTCAAAAGGGCTAAAGGGGAACAAACAGGACTTATTGTTTGATCAATAATCCCTTGAAAAAATTCGTCTTCCCAAAAAGGGACTAAAATTCCTTGAAAAGTCGTTTGAAAGATTTGTTTCCAAATAGGAACTGCTTGATCGGATTGATTCTGACTAATAATTTCTTCAATTTTTCGGAAATGGCATCCCATTTCCTCTAAAGCGTTATTGATTCCTAAACTAGTGGGGATCCATTGTCCTAAACTATACCAAATGGGAAAGATTTCAGTTAAATCCAACCGACGTTTGATTAAATCCCAATCTTGTCTTTTATGATTCCCTAGAGAAAGTCTTTCTAAGGAGAGATGCTCTAATCTTTGCATCAACTTGATTAAATAAATCGATTTCCCTTTCAACACATATTGTTCTTCATTTTGATTTTTAAAAATGATTCCTTGTTCAGAGAAACGATCTAACATCAGTGATATGCCAGTGGAAGTCGATGTAATAATATAGCGAATCGGTCCGAGAGCTGTTTTTCCCCAAACAAGAATTTTACCTTTTTCTAAATCTGTTTGAATAGTAAAGTCTTCAACAGGACCCTTTAAAAAAATATGATATTCGTTAACAAGTTGAGGGGTAGGTAAATCCCAACGAAACAAACGAATCAAACAAGGAAATACTTGAACAGCAAAAGAGGACATAGGAATTAAACATAAAGTCCCATTTTGGTGACTAAAAGGGCGCAACCGCTCTGCAATCTTAATCATTATTTATTAACTTAGGTTGAGTTTTTACTAAAGATGTTACCTACCCACTAAGATCGGTATAATTTGAAAGGATTTAGACATGGCTTTCCAATTAGCCCTGCAGGTGTATTAGCTACGAGCTCTACTTCAACAATCTTATTAGATTGAATGCCTTCATCCTGAATCCATACACTTAAGAAATTCTCTGTATGCCCGTGAATTTCGCCAGGCCTTGCTTCATCTATGCTTTCCGTTAAAATCTTCATGCGTCGATTGAGATAACCTTCTCGCAACTTGTAAGCAGTTTGCTCTGCAACACGTAAAATTTCTTGTTTGCGCATCCGTATCATTTCAGGTGAAACTTTGTTTGGCATCAGATTCGAGCGTGTGCGAGGTCGATCACTGTAAGGAAACATATGCACTTTAGCAAATTTAACATGCTTCATAACTTCTATCGTATCTTGAAAGTCTAAATCTGTCTCTCCTGGAAAACCCACGATAATATCTGTCGTAAAAGTAAAATCTGAGTGAGCCGCTTTTAATTTATCAATAGTATCTAAAAAAATTTGCCTTGTATATTTGCGATTCATACGTTTTAAAATGACATTCGATCCTGATTGCAAAACGATATGCATCGAATGACATGTATGCTTCCCATTTAGAATGGCGTCACTTAACTCATCGTCTACCTCGTCAGGGTCTATTGAAGATAAGCGAAGGCGCTCTAAGCCAGGCAATTGATCCACCATTCGAACAAGTTCGGATAGCCTAACAGGATTTTCCCCTTTAGCAACTTTTCCATCAAAATCACCAATGTTAATTCCTGTTAAAACAATTTCTTTATATCCATTCGAAATCAATGCTTTTGCTTCTTCAAGTATTTCTTCCACACTTCTTGAACGGGAACGCCCTCTTACATAAGGAATAATACAATAAGTGCAAAAAGAATTACACCCATCTTGCACTTTAATAAAAGCCCTTGTATGCGAATCAAATTGAGTGATTGAAAATTCAGGGAGATTTTCTTTAGGGAATAAACGAGCCAGCAACTGTTCTTTTTCCCGATTGGGAATGACATGAGTGACCCCATCTATCTTCTGAATGATTTCTGGTTGCCTTTCAGCAAAACATCCAGCCACTAACAGTTGCGTTCCTTGGTTCTCTCTTGCTAATTGCCTAATAGCATGTCGACTACTACTATCTGCAGATTCCGTAACCGTGCATGTATTGACAATACAGATGTCAGCTTTTTCACCTTCTTTAGCCTCCTGATATCCCATCCTCAGCAATTGATTTTGATAGGCTTGTGACTCATACTGATTTGTTCGACAACCTAAAGTTATAATTTTAAATTTATTAGTTTCGTTTTCCATGCATTTACTTTATGTATTTTCAGATGTAATTCGCTTAAAGATATATCAAATTGAGAAAATAAACTCACGTTAGTTAGCTAACTTGAATGAAAGAATTTTTTCTTTTAAAAAATTTTTAAATGAAAAGGAGGCTAGCCTAGCCTCCTATAAAATAAATTACCCATTTAGCTAAAAACTTTATTAAAACAAGCTTTATGAAACACTATTTTCTTCAACTGGAAAAGAAAAAGTATCTTCTCTTAAAGCTTTTTCTACAGTTATGTGTATTTCCTTCGCTAAATTGTAAATCAAAGCTTCTAGATGTAAAGGATGAGAATCCACCGGTTGATTATCTGGTGTACAAGTTAAGAAATCTAAAATTCTCTCACGATTGGCATCTAGAGATAAGAAATTATAAAGAACTTTTTTCATTAACTTTTTAAGCCCTGTTTTGTCATAGATAAATTCAAGAACAGACCCAATTATTTTAAAGAAAATAAAATTAAATAAGACATCCAAGGCATTTTTGAGATTAAGCCCCATTTTCCCAAAAGCTTTGAAAACTAGGTCATCAAATTTTGCTTGAGCGATCTTCCATAAATTCTTAATCGCATAAGAAACACTAGCATCTACAACATCGTAAGTTTGTTGTTTGATTTTTACATCAAGTTCTGTAATTTTTTGCTCACGCTTAATTTTTTTAGCGGTTTCAGAAGAAGGACCAATCGAAATTGTAGGTTCTCGAGTCAATGGAACCCGCTCAGCTGCACTTTTAAGAGCTGATTTCAAAATTTTTTCTATAAAGTTTTCATTAAATTGTTTTCCTAACGAGGCTCCAATAGCCCGCTTCAATGATGGATCAATTTTACCCGTTTTAGAATTTCTCAATTTATTTTTTACAACTGCAGGTAATTCAACCATTTCTAATACAGCCGCTATTAACTCTGCGGACGCATCATTCAATTGTTCTAAAGAAGGATCTCCAGGAGGAGTTGTATCTAAAACAATTTCTTTATTTAAAGTTTCTTGAGTAATTGCTAGTGCGCTTGAAATAATTTTTTTAACATTTGCCTCATCAAGCACAGTTTCAACAAATGACTGAATTGCGATGGGGAACACATCTGTTTTTAACAATTTCCAAGTCGTCAAACGAAGATTTTCAGGAATGAAATCTAAATCTTTTTTACCATTTGGAAATAACATTTTCATCAATGTTTTAGTCGCAGGATCGTGAAAATGTGTTTGTCTTTGAGCTTTAATAATATTTGCATCACTCTTAATAAAATCTTTGATTGATTTACCATCAATAACTTTATTTAGAGCATGTTTGCGACTTTTACTAAGAGGTTGAGCATCTTGAGGGACGCCACGTATTTTTTCGATGACTCTAACCAATTTGTTGATGGATATAGCCTCGTCCCCTTTTACTTGTAAAGCCACCATGTTTGCTAACTCAATCTTTAAAAGATTTTGCTGTTCAATTGTTAAGCGTTCATTCAAACGTTTATTGATTTCAGCGACAGACAGATCGTAACTAATCGGTTTAGTTGGAATAGCAGAGTGTAGCTCTGAATCTGCTGCTTTTACAAAATCTTCATGGCTAATGTGGTTTCTACCTGCAACTTTTGCTATTTTTTTAGCTTTGTTATATATTTCAATATGTTTACCAACTACGCTGAAAAGATTACTCATCAAATTACGATTGAATTGAGCCCCCTGCTCTTCTTCAAAATGAATCACTCTCTCAAATAGCTGATGCAGATTTCCTAAAACGAGATTACCTACAAGAGCAGCCACTTTTTGTTTATCTTCGATTAGAACATCCGAAGCTGAAACTTTTTCAATTTTCTCTCCAACCATTTGTTGGAAGGCTGGTGCTTTTGCATAATTGAGCAATACTTTAGCGACTTCAAAATTAGCTTTTGATAAATCTTCTAAATAACTATTTATTCCAGTCGTCGCTTTATTAATCAAACGGTTTCCATTAGATCCTGCTTCATTGATGATAGAAGGAATAGCTCTCATTACCTCCTGAGATATATCCTCTACTATAATATCGACATAAGCTCTACCCGTTTGAGCTTCCACACCGTATTTTTTTAATGATTCTTTGGTATGAAAAATAGTCTGATTTTGCTGATCTGCTGTTTCAGAAACATGGTGATGAATTTGCAGAACTAATTGGTTAAGCTGATCTTTAACAGCGTCATACACTACTTTTCTTAGAGGTTTTGGAATTCCTTCAAAAGCCTCCTCAGAATCTAATCCTAAAATTTCTTTAAAAACTTCGTCATTGAGTTCTTGCGCGACAACTTCGATCTGCCTAGTTTTAGCTTCTTGGTATTTGCGCTCAACAACTGCCAACAGATTTTCAGTTAAAACAATTAAACTATCCTTACCTCTACTTGGAGGATTTTTCTGAGCTATTTTTACGAACAATCGTAAAAACATAGATTCCACATAATTTGAGGCAAATCCGGACAAATTCTGATAGGCTGGGTTATCTAAACGCGTTGTTGATTCAAGTTGATTTGCTAACTGTTGAGCAATAGCTCCATTCATTTGAGGTAAACCTTTTTGCAAGGAGTTAGTAACTTGCTCAGGGGTTATTAATACATCAAATAACTCTTCCAAAAGTATAAAAAGTTGATCTCTGTAACTTTTTTGATCAATAATTTGAATGAGATTTGTAAATTCAACTTCATTTTCTATATGAAGATGCGCCGTTTGTAAATAGGCATCTACTACAGCTTTATTCGTGATCATTTGCTCGCGAGCATGCTCTGTCAACTCTGCAATTTTGTGTGTAAATTCATCAAGTTCAGCACTTGTTGGTTCACGTCCGGCTAAATCCTTAAAAATAAGATTAGCTGTTGGGCGCAAGCTTCTAAAAACAGAAGGAAAAACTTTAAATACATCTTTTGAAAAAGCTCGGGCGAGATTTCCAAGCAGCTTGGAGCCTGAGGCATGCTTAAGTATTTCTTTATTTTGCTCTTTTTCTATCATAGGCAAAAGAACGGGACTTAAGTGTTCATAAGCCTGTTCTTTAAGAATTTGATAAGCCATTTTTTGCAAAACTGCTGGAATACCAATAATATCTTGCTCAGATTGAACACCTAAAATATTTTTTAATATTTTTTCTGTCACCAAATTAGCCGCTTCTTCTTTGGAACGACCTTGAATTAGCGTTGGATCTTGAATAAAATTGTTTAACTTTTCACCAATAACAGCTAAAGAATTTTCTCCTTCATTAGTTTCTGCAATTTTAACAAAAACTTTTAATAAAGTTCCTTCTACATAACGCTCAAGTATACTCCAATTACCTTGAAAAACAGTTCCCGTGCCAGATAACATCTCTTGGATTTGAGGAGCCATTAGAGTATGCAAGCTGCTTGCTCCAGGAATAGCATCGTTTAATAATTCTGCTAAACGTTCAGGAGTCAAGAGAATCTTCTTAATGTGTCCAAGTATTTTTTGATTTTCTAAAGAAGCTTTCAAAAGTTCTTGGCCTTGTTCATCTAACGTTTGGTTTAAAGCTCTTTCAAACGCTGAAACCACTAATTCGGTAGTAAGGTGTTCTTTCCCTAACTGAATAAACATGTGATGAAGCTCTAAAACCAATTCTTTCGATTTCTTATCCAGATTTAATTCATAAAGTTCTTGATTTTCAGCTAAAATGGTACGAATATGCTCTTCTGATAAAATCTGCCTGCTTTCTTTCAAAGCAAGAAGCCGTTCACCAACACGATCAATATCTTCCTGAGGAATCCGTTTTTCTAAAAAATGTTTAATTTGACCTAAATTTAATGCGCTTAACCCTTGCTTTTGCATTTCATCAGTTAAGGCTTGTTCCATAGCAACAATTTGACCTTCAGAAGGGGCTATAATGTTACCCAACTTTAATATGGATTGAGCAAGAGGCTTATAACTTGCCACCATTTTAGGTAGATGATCTATAAGACTACTTGCAGCGACATGTGAAAGTTGAGCTAACAACTGGCTTCGCGTTCCCATTGAAGCCAATATCTGTTGATTAGATTTTGCTTCAACAATAGCTAAAATTATAGGAGAAAGTTGAGCAAAAACGAGTCGGCCTAGCTGCTTTTCTTTAACACTTTCTATATAAGGCCAAATTTGATCTTGAATGGCGACTGGAAGCTCTAATTTTTCTTTTTGCCCCAGACCAATTAAGCCTGACAATTCATTAACCAGAACTTGGAACATGCCTAAATGCTTATCTAATTCTACTGTTAAACATAAATTTTCTTCTTTATATTTTTGAATTTGATGAAAAGCATCAATAACAAAATCTTTCTGAATTAATGCTTGATCCCATTGTGCTTGATTAATGGAAGGTTTTTCGTTTTGAACGGCCTTTTCCTTTTCTTGTAAAACCTTCAACAGATAATCATGCTCTTTATTCGCATTTTGAAGCGTTTTTTCCATCACCATCGCTTCAGAAACTAGCGAAAGTTCTTCTGTTGAAAGAGAAAAAAGCGTAATCAACATGTCTAAATGTAATTGCTCCTCTTGTAGCTTTTGTAAATCAATTAAAGCAGCGGATGAAGCTAATTTGTCATCCAATTTCAATTTGAGCGATCGAATGACTGCTAAATCACTCATTAAACTTTGACTTTCTTTTTCGTTTTGAAATTGATCTTGAATTGTTTGTCGATAAGCGATAGCTGCTCTAGCTTTATTTAATTGAGGGCGACTCCAATCAATTGATGGATTTTTATTTAATTTCTCAAAAATGTGATTTAATCTGTTTTCCAGAAGCATTACTTCATGACTTGCACGAAGAAGTTGCTTGTTTCCTTGAATAACAGCTTGGATTAGTAGAGATTGTTCTGGAGTAATTCCCGAGAATGGATTCGCAATAATTTTTTGAAGGTGTTTGATCTCTTGATCATTTTTGGTGATAGTCCCTTGCAACGCAAGGGCCGTTTTCATTTCTTCAATTTTTTCTGCATTCAATACAGGAAAAGCTTTTTGAAAAGCTTGATGAATATTTGAAAATAATTGAGCAGCATAATCACTGCTGTCCTCATGAAAATTAATTTGGATCGTATTGATCATCGCTTTCAAAATAGCGGCTTGTACCCCTTTCTTTATTAAAGAAACTGATTCTGGCTCTCCCATAGAATCTGCAGTTAAAGCCGTGATGTTTCTCTTAAACCATTGTTTTAAAGTCTCATCAATTTTTAGACCTGGTAAATAGGTGTTAAATAATTCCTCTAATTCGCTACCCAATCCTATCGAATCAATCAAATCAAGATGGCGAGATAAAGCTGTATCGACAATTTGATGACTGAAGGCCTGGCTAATTTCTAAAAGCTGCTCACCTTCTTGATATTCATTAACTTTTTGTACTGCATCATCATAAAGAGACTGAACTTGTTGAAAATTTGGGCTCATTTCAGTGAGTACATTCTGCAAACTTTTTGCTTTCTCTATGAGCTGTGGTATCAGCAATTTTTCTATTAAAAAATCAGGTAAAGGTAATTTACGTGCAAAATCTTTTAAAAACTCGTCAGTGATAACTTTTTCCTCTTCAATCGTTTTAATTTTTGCTAGAATCCGGTCTATTAATTCCTTAATAAATTGACCTTCATCGATTGTTTGACCTTCAGGGATAACTAATTCTGCTCCTTGAGCTAATAAAGATAGAGTTAAATTTCTCAAAACACCTTGGGTAAAATAACCCACCTTAAGTAGGTTGGGATCATTCGTATGCAACATTGTTTGAACAGACTCTACAATCCAACCTGCTAATTGTTCTTGAGAACATTTCGCTAAAATTGCAGAAGTTGTTTGCGGCTGAACAGCTAGGCTAGGTGTATTTAAAATATCTTCTACCAAACTAATCACTTTTGGATCAGTCTGTATAAATTTTTTTCCTAAATTAAGAATAAGAGCAGCTGGCG
The DNA here is from genome assembly GCF_001950615.1 of Candidatus Protochlamydia sp. W-9. Taxonomy (NCBI): domain Bacteria; kingdom Pseudomonadati; phylum Chlamydiota; class Chlamydiia; order Parachlamydiales; family Parachlamydiaceae; genus Candidatus Protochlamydia; species Candidatus Protochlamydia sp. W-9. The sequence goes on along the minus strand of NZ_BCPZ01000124.1, from coordinate 11,702 downwards.
CATCGATTAATCCTTCAATATTTACATCTCCAATGCGATCCTGGATTACTTTTTCTCTTTCTTGTTTAAGTGTAAGATCTTTTTCAAGTGGATTATAAGCTTCAACCAATTGATTGGTTAATACATCCACTAAGGAATTGTAAATAAAACCCTCAAGTTTTTCTTGTAAAGATCCCATGCCTATTGTTGATAAATTGAGCTTTGGAATCACCAAATCTTTCACTTTGTTTGGAAAACAGTATTTGATGAGATCATCAACAGCTGGTTTAAAGATAGCTTTTAGTTCTTGTCGACGTTCTATCTCTTTTTCCATACTGGATGCTAAAATTCTCGCCTGATTCCACCGGCTTCCAATTCTTGTCGAATCGTCCGCACCTTGCATGACATAACCTTCGAGAATTTCTTCTGATAAACCTTGAAATTCAGGAAATAACGATGTATTAGAAAGAGATCCTGTAAGCTGTCCATTTGCCCACTGATTTAAAAGAGTTTTCTTTTCAGAATCATCATCAATATTTGGAAAAATTTCTTTGATTAATTTAGCGTGTTTTTGTCTATGCTCACGATACTTTTCTTCAACTTGTGCCATTTTTACTTCAGCGACAGGTTCGGAAATTTTTTGAGCAAATAAAGAAATGATGCTAACTAAAACAGGCTGATTCCCAAAGTTTTTAATCGATTTTCCCTCTTTTTGTACATTCACAGCAAGATTTGAAAAAGCAATGGCTAAATTAATATCTAAAAGGTCTTTGATAAACTGTTTATCTATATCGATAGTAGAGGGAATTAAATTGGTAATAGGCTCGTAAAGAATTTTAGTCACAAATTGTGAAAAAGCAATATATTCAGAACCGACTCCCGAAGCGTGAATTCGCTCATAAGCTTCTGCAACAAGAACTTCTTTATCTAAATTTTTCGCATAATTTGAAACATACATTTCACCACCTTTTTTTAAGGCAGCAAATGTCCCTGCTTTCACAGATGAACCAATGGTCTGTAAAGCAGAACTAACAGTTGTGATAGCATTCCAAATACGAGTGGCAGTGATTTCATTTGCTTTTTCAGCGGTTGACTTAGCAGCAGATATTTGCTCAGAATTTTCATTATTAAGAGAGGAAATTGTATCAAAAGGATCTAGTTCTGTTTCTTGTGAATTTAAAAAGGGGATCTCTTCTGCTAGAGACTCTCTCGAGTTTGTTGCAACCGTTTCAGTCCAGTCTAAATTCTCGCTTTGCTCTTCCTCAGTATCAGTATCTAAATTTGGCTCAGCCCCATCATCCATGTCATCTGAATCCTTAGGTTCTTTAGGACCTAATATTCCCCACCCCCAATTCAGAGGATTGAAAGATCCACCCCAATAAGTTTGATCCTTTAAAACATTTTGGGCTTTTTCATCAGTTCTGACTGTAGTATCAACTTTTACAACGTTAGTATTTGATTGATCACTTTGAGAGAGATGGCTTGAAGGTGGGACAGAATTTATCGGTGCCATAAAAACCTAAAAATTATTTATAATTTTATTATTTTTAACATAACTATATTTTAACAAATAAAATTATATTAGTAAATCGATACTCACAGAAAAATAATATCTTAAAATAAAAACAACTCAATCTTAAAAAAACCTAAAAATACATTTACTAAAAAGATTTCTGCATATTTTATGCCAAAAAAAATTTGTAGACTATTTATTTTAACAAAAGGTTTTGATCTTTAAATGATACGTAAGAGTTTTTACCAATAATTAAATGATCTCGAAGGGGGATGCCTAGCAATCGACTTCCCTCTAATAATGTTTGCGTCAATTTTAAATCTTGATTTGAAGGCGTTGGATCGCCACTTGGGTGATTATGAACAACAATTAAACTGGCTGCTTTGTGGCGAATCGCAGAATAAAAAACTTCTCTTGGATGGACAAGCGTTTGGGACAAGCTTCCAATAGAAATTACTTCATAAGTAATTAAATATCCTTTTGTATCTTGAAATATCGCCATAAAGATTTCTTTATTCTCATTTTCAAGCTCATCTTTGACCAGCTGGTAGGCATGAGAGGAATGATTGATTAAATAGCGAGATTTAATTTGTTGGCGCGTCGCTCGAAATCCAAGATTAAGGGCTGCTTTCAATTGAATGGCTTTTGCAAATCCAATTCCTTGAACTTCTAGTAACTCTGTCAAAGTTGCCTGCATTAAGGCTTCTAACCCTCCAAATCGTGTCACCAAAGCTCGAGATACTTCCAAAACTGAAGCCACTTTTGAACCGCTACCTAAAATGATCGCTAGAATTTCTATCAGCGATAAAGAATCTGCGCCATGCCGCATTAATCGCTCTCTAGGTCTTTCTTCTTTAGGTAAAGACTGAATGGAATGCTCATTTATTCTCATCCCTATCCTATCTTTCTGCTAAGATTTGATAATGCGCATATTTATCAACAATTAATGCTGGCAAATCAACTTTTAGTAAAACATCATTATCTTCATAATCTTGAGATAAAATATGTCCTAAACGGATAATTTCACTCACACTACCGTAATCACTTTGAGGAATACGAAATTCAGCAACTTGTCTTTGGCGACTCAATTCCTGAATCATGGCTTCTTGAAGCTCTTCAAATCCTATTTTTTTTAAAGCTGAAATCTGCACATTTTTTGGATAACTCATTCTAATTCGATGAATCATATGAGGATGTTCGCATTGATCGATTTTATTTAAAACTGTAATAATAGGCTTTTTTCCTGCTCCAAGTTCTTGTAAAACTTCATAAGTTGTAGCGGCCTGTTCTTCTGCCATGGGATGACTGACATCAATCAAATGTAAAAGAATATCTGCTTCAATTGCTTCTTCAAGCGTGCTTTTAAAGGCAGCTACTAGTAAGTGAGGGAGCTTGCGAATGAATCCAACTGTGTCGACAATTAAAATATCTTGATTATTAGGCAGGGTAAATTTTCGGGTGGTCGTATCGAGCGTTGCAAAAAGCTTATCTTCCACAAATACACCTGCATCAGTCAAAGCATTGAGAAGAGTAGACTTTCCTGCATTTGTATAACCAATAATAGCAAAAACAGGAATTGCAGAGCGGACTCTTGATAAACGTTGCGTCTCACGAACGGCTTTAACATCGTCTATCTCTTTTTGTAAAACGTCCATTTTACGTTTGAGAATTCGTTTATCAATTTCAATTTGTTTTTCTCCCTCTCCTTTTAAATAAGCCCCTCCCCCGCCAGAACCTGAAGTTCCCTGTTGACGAGAAAGGTGAGTCCACAATCTTTTTAGGCGAGGAGCTTCATATTTAATTTTTGCTAATTCAATTTGTAAACGCGCTTCTTTAGTGTGAGCTCTCTGCGCGAAAACACCCAAAATCAATTCTGTTCGATCAATAACCGGCTTATTGAAAGCTGCTTGTAAGTTTCTCTGCTGAGCAGGCGTGATTTCATCATCAAAAATAATAAGATCTACAGCTAATTCATTAGCGATTTGAATTAATTCCTCTAGCTTACCCTTACTAACATAAGTAGAAGCATCGAATTTTCGTAGTGAGCAAGGCTCTTTTTTTGCAACTTCAATCCCAAATGTATAAGCTAATAAAGCCAACTCTTCTAAGTGTTCTTCACAAAGCCTTAATTGCTTATTCCCTTGATAAACCGAAATCAATAAAGCTTTCTGATTTTTTTCTTCTTCATGTAAAATAAAATCTGATTCATCTTTGACAGTTTTATCATTTTTCATTTCTTATTCCTTATAATCATTAAATTCTATCTCTAAGCCATCATAAGCCAGTCTCACATGTTTGGGGAGATAAGCATTTACTTTATCATGATCTAATTCATGTGAAAGATGCGTCAACCAAACAGACTCAGCACCAGTTTTATTAGCAAAGTCTAATGCCTCATCAATTGAAAAATGAAGCTGAGAAGCTGTATACTTTAACGCACTAATAACAAGGATTTTTAAATCTTGTAACTGAGTAAAAATCGTTTGTGGAAATGTTCGAATGTCTGATAAATAAGCGAGATCACCAAAACGAAATCCATTAACAGCCATTCCTCCCTGTTCATAGGTCATATAATTAATAAAAGTTCCTTCAAATGTCACGCTTCCTTCTTTAACTGAAGGAAGCGTTTGCAAATGCAAACGTTGAATAAAATCTTTTTTTTCTGTAGCAAATAAATAATGGTAGCGTTGTTGGATATCTATTTTAGTGATTTCCGAAAGCAAAATAGGAAGAGGAGTTATTCGTTTATAATAAATGGGACGCAAATCATCAATACCGGCTGTATGATCTTGATGAGCATGAGTTAATATGACTCCATCTAAGACATGAATGCGATGACGTAAAGCTTGTAAACGGAAATCAGGTCCTACATCAATCAAAAACTGTTTGAAATGAGTTTTAATTAATGCTGAAGGACGTAAGCGTTGGTTAAAAGTAGAAGAAGAATGGCACACTTCGCAGCCACAACCTAAAACAGGTATTCCCATCGAAGCTCCAGTCCCAAGAAATAATAATTTTCCCATAATCTAAAAGTTTTGGTTAATCGTAAATAATGAAAAAACTTTTTTGTAAAGTGCAAACCGGGAAAAATAAACCCACCGTCCTCTCTTGTCCTCTCCAATTAACTGAATGCGGAAATAAGGATCAGGTAGGAATAGGAATTGAGCGATCTGAAAAACTGATTGACTTTGTGGATTCGATCTCAATTTCATTGTTAATACCGTCGAATGATGATGAAAAACAAGATCCAATTTCCCATCCACTGACTGCAAAATGTTTTCGGAAGAACCGAATCGATAAAACTCTTGATATTTTTTAAATGTCACAAGACGCATCACAAATTGAGCCAGTTTGGGATCAAAATAAGAAAACTCTAATCTATCAACTACTTGTTGTTCCCTTTTTTCAAAATGAGAATTTTTAAAAGCAGTTGAATCAATCAGCATTTTATTTACATCGCTCTGCCCTATAAGATTATAAAGATAAAGAAAAAAAGCAGATAAAAAAACAGCAGACAAAACAACCATTATTAAAAGAAGGGCAATTTGCTTCACCTGTTTATGGATACTTGTGTTTTCCAAAATAGCTGCCTTTTTTACATTTTTTATTCGATTTATACTAACCTCGTTAGATTTAAATGACAATTTTGAAAAACAATCATGTATACAACTCTTTTAACAAAGTAGACGCTTTGTTATTTTTTCGGAAGAATTGGAAAATTTTAAACAATTTTTTCTCCGAATTTGAGACACTAAAGCAAGTTAAAACGATTTCTAACATTTTTTACTATTATGAAAATTACCATTGTAGGAGCTGGGTTTTGCGGCTTAGCCACAGCCTGGCATTTGCTGAATCATCCTCAATTTCAATTCGCGTCTATCCAGATTGTTGATGCCAAAGGCATCGGTGGAGCAGCTTCAGGGATTGCAACGGGACTTTTACATCCCTATGTAGGAGGTCAAGCAAAATTAAATTTATCGGGATGGGAGGGTTTCCAAGCAACGTATGAATTACTTCAAATTGCTTCTCGTGAACTAAAACAATCCGTTTTTAGTGATGGTGCAGGAATTTTACGAATTGCTTTAAGTGCGAAACAACTTATAGACTTTCAAAATTGTGCTTTAAACCATCCAATGGATGTCGAGTGGTTAACCCAAGAAAAAATTCTATCCTGGATACCGGGAATCGCACCAGCTCCTGCCTTATGGATAAAAAAAGGATTAATTGTTTATTCTTCCCTTTATCTTCGAGGGTTATGGAATGCCTGCCAAAAAAGAGGGGCTCGATTCCAAAAACGACAAATACACTCCTTACAAGAAATCGAAAATAACGATTATATTATTTTGGCAATGGGAGCACAAACTTCACTTTTACCTGAATTTTCCACTCTACCACTACGGGTGGTGAAAGGACAAATTTTAGAGCTAGCCTGGCCAGACACTATTCCCCCTTTACCAGTTGCTGTAAATTCTCAAGCATACATTGTGATGTCTAAATCTAAACGCACCTGTTTAGTGGGAGCTACGTATGAAAAAAAATTTTCAAATGCCGAACCCGAAAAAGAAATTGCAATTGCAGAAATTATGCCTAAAGCGCAGGCAATTTTACCCTTCCTAGAAAAGCTTCCTGTCGTCAACAGCTATGCAGGGTTAAGAGGGGTTGGTCCCAAGCATCTACCTTTTATCCATCGCTTTTCTTCCCGTCATTGGATTTTAACCGGCATGGGATCAAAAGGACTGTTATACCACGCCCTCATGTCCAAGCAACTTGTTAAAGCCATTGCAAAATCAATTTAATTGTATAAAGTCTACAACAAAATAGCCTTCAACAACATATAAAGAATTAAGATGGTTATGAAAGATCTTTTTGTTTCTGCATCAATACATGTGCTTCTGCAGCAAAATTAAAAAAGAAAATTACAGCAGGTGTCAGGAAAGCAACAAAGGGAAGCATAATAAAAAACCATTTTAGGATAGTATAAATAGGCTTTTGACATTCTACAAAGATTGTTCCAGTCATCCATGTAGAAAGTAGTAATAAACCTAAAATAAAAATCAGAGGTAATAAAGACATCATTATTAAAAAAATATTGTTGAAGGGATTTTGCTCTAATCTTTTGACTGTTAAATGAAAAACAGCTCCTTTTTCGATTCCTCTTAAGGCAATGACAGGAGCCACAAAAAATAAAACTAGAAGGCTAAGTACACATAATATTAACGTACCCAAATTAATGAGAAAAGGAGCAAAAGAAAGAATTAAACCAAAAACTTCCCCAATAACTGGGATTTCTTGTAATAAGACAAAAACTCCTAATAAAATCCAAAGAAGCAAATAACTCAGAATAATCGGAATAGCAAAATACGATGCGCCTATCATGACTTCCCATGATTTGGATAAAATGTTCCAATAATTTACTTCATAATTTTTTACTTCATCATGATAAATGCGGATTAATAAAATTCCTGCAGATAATAAAATTCCCGTACAAATGAAAATAGGTAAAAAAGTGAGGCTGAGTTGTACCCAACGTCCCGCATGAAGAGAAACTCCTCGAAAAAAGACGATTAAAACACCGCTCATGGCAAGAATACAAAAAACCAATAAAAGTTTTTTCTTTGTAAATGTTAAAGCTAGAGCCCGATTAAAAATATGAGAAATTGCATTAAAATCCATTAAATCTTCTATTGTTTATTTTCCTTAAAAAAGTATTTAGGTCTCACAATTGGCGTGCCTTTTCCTTCTCGCGCTTCTTTTCTTTCATAGACGATTTGTCTTCCAATTCCCACTACACGTGCAAGTCCAAACAAAACAGTGTAATATTCAGAACAAGGAAAGCCAGCGGCTGTCAATAAAATTCCTGAAATAGCATCAACGTTGGGATAAGGATCTGAAATTTTAGGATTATTTTGCAACACTTTACTACCCACTTTTCTTAAAAGCTGTGCCATTTTTACAAGAGCATGGGAAGCATAATACTGATTAGTTACTTCGTAAAGAAGAGTAGCTCGTGGATCCTCAACACGTAAAACGGCGTGTCCAAAGCCAAATATCAACTCTCCTTTATCTAAATGAGCCCGAATAAGCCTTTCTAATTCTTCTTCTGTGCTATGCTCGCCTAACTCTTCAACGAGTTGATGAACAAAAGTCAAACAATCTTGATTAGCCTTTCCATGACGTGGCCCTGCTAATGCACACATAGCTGCTGACATAGATCCATATAAATCTTCTAAGCCTGAAGCAACAGCTTTACCAACAAAAGCTGAAAGATTCCCTCCTCCATGATCATAGTGCAAAACGTTAAAAAATTTAAAGGCTCTTGCTAACTCTTGCTGATTAGCATCTGGCACATTAAGCATTTGCGTAAAATTTTCCATATAGCCGAGTTGAGGCTGTGATCGTTTGGTCTTCCCCCATCCTGCATGATGGTTAATAACAGTCGCTGCAATTTCAGGAACTTTCGCGATTAAATTTAAATAATCTTCATGATAATCATTTTTTCCTTCAAATCCACTTGCTAAAAGTAAAGCAATAGAAAAAAGTTTCATAGGATGAATATTTCTAGGCAATTTTTCAATCGATTCAATCAACGCTGTTGAGCAATTGGCTCTTATTAACAAATCTTGACTAAATCTAGAAACCTCTTCAGGTTTACCAACATGTCCATGATAAAGCAAATAAATTACTTGCTCGGGTTCCCATTGATCAATTTCTGATACTGGATGCCCTGCATAAAAAAGACCTTTGACAGGATCAACACTTGAAGTTGTACAGTATCCGACTGGATAACCCCTTAAACCAGTTTCTAAGCTTTCTTTTGTTATTTCGAACAGGACTTCAGACATAACAATTCCTTGGGTTTAATCCATCTTTATATCAAATAAAAAATAAAATATTTCAAATTTTTAATATTGAACTAACCATCTCTCTTTCTTCTTTTAATTCTTGCTCTGTTAATTTAATTTTTTCCTCCAAAAATGCATCCCATTTAAGCCCTGAAACAATAGAAAGCTGGCCATTTTTTTTGACGCGACAAGGGAAAGAGAAAATTAATCCTTCTTCAATTCCATAAGGATTCCCATCTGACAACAGCGCAGTAGAAAACCATTGTCCGGTGGGGGTTGGTAAAATCCGGTCTCGCATGGCGTCTAATAAAGCACTGGCCGCGGAAGCTGCAGATGATTTTCCTCTAGCTTGAATGATCGCTGCTCCTCGTTTTTGAACAGACTCTATAAAATCTTTTTCTAACCATTGACGGTCGGAAATGATAGTTTCAACCGGTTTCTGACTAATTTTTGCATTCACAAAATCAGGAACCTGCGTCGCAGAGTGGTTTCCCCAAATCGTTACACAAGAGACATCCTTTGTTGAAACTTGACTTTTTTGGGAAAGAAAAAACGTAGCTCGATTTTGATCTAAACGAGTCATAGCATAAAAATTTTCTCTTTTTAAGCTGGGGGCGTTGTTTAATGCAATTAAACAATTCGTATTACAAGGATTCCCGACAACAAATATCTTAGCTGAAGACTTTGCCACAGCATTTAAAGCCTGTCCCTGATTAACAAAAATTTTACTATTTTCCTGTAATAAATCTCTTCGCTCCATTCCAGGACCGCGTGACTTTGCACCAATTAAAAGAGCGTAATCAATGTCCTCAAATGCTTGATACGGATCGCTGCAAATCTTAATGGAAGATAGAAGCGGAAATGCACAATCTTCTATCTCCATTTTTACACCCTCTAAAGCTAACAAAGCATTTGGAACTTCTAAAACCTGTAATTCAATCAATTGATTAGGCCCAAACAATTCTCCGCTCGCTAAGCGAAATAATAAGCTATAAGCAATTTGCCCCGCTCCTCCCGAAATTGCAATTTTGACTGGTTTAGACATATTTTCTCCTTGAACGTAGTTATCCTCACTATAGTTTTCCCCTGTATATTTCGCAAAAAAATTTATTCAATTTTGATCCAGTTAAACAATTAACAAATAATTAATAAATGCTTAATAAATAAAATCCATTCGAATTGTAAAATAAAGATAACAAATTAAAATATATTAAAACAATTTAGCCTTCATTTTAATGAATAATTTAAAAAATAAAGGATAATTAAAATGGATTATTCTAATCACCATATTGGTCCAGTTAATGATGGAATCCCTATCATTGGAACTTATCCATTTGAAGGGGAATTAACGATGGGGGAACCACAACGTTCTCCAGAAAAACAAATTGACGGCCATGCTTATAAACAATGGGTAGAAAGTTACGAAGCTAAATATCAACCAGCATTAAACAACTTACAAAATAAAATTACCTACGTTTCCTATGAAGTATTTCATGAAGCGCTTACTCGAGCTTATCAGCAATTTGACGGCAAAGTAGCGGATTATATTGCTTTAGTCGAACCTGAAAAAAGTCAAAAATGGGTAACAGAATTAGTGATGAAACAAGGATTCGACGCAAAAGCCTATCTTTGTGTAGGAGAAGAAGGAGCTGCTAGATTAGAATACTCTTTAGACCAAATGGAAGGAAACAAGAACGTACGAGACTACGTTATTGTCGATGATGGTTCTTACTCTGGCAACCAAATGGCTAACAATATTTCTAGTGCTAATAGAATTATTCAAAAAAAAACTGAAGTGGAACAGCCTACTTTTCATGTCATTATTCCTTATATTACACAAACTGCTCTTAATAAATTAAAAGAATTACAAAAAGATAAAGGAATCAAACTTGAGATTTATCATGCTGTGATCATGAAAACAATTTCAGAAGAAATTAGACCACAAGATCTAAGCAAAATTAAAGACATCTTTTGGAAAGGTATGGATCAAAACGCGCAGGCACAACGGCCTACTACAGCAGCTCTTCATTGGTTTGCTCATAAAGTTCCCAATCAAATGTCATTCCCAGATGTTTTAGCAAAAGGAACTGTTACTCATCCTAAACCAAAAACATCAGGCGATCCTGTTCCTTTTATTCCTGAATTTACACCCCCTTATAAATCGTAAGAAAAAAATATGTAAAAAACCAACTTGACTTTGAAATTCTACTTGGTGAATTTCAAAGTCAAGTTGTCTGGTCTCGAGCTAAGCAGTTAATTTTTTATTCGAAAAATAAAAATCGGCCCGCTTACTAATAATTTTTAGATTTTTTTGATTTTGCTTTCAATGCCGAATTAGTGAAATTTTGGACATTGCTATTGCTTTCGAGTTCGTTGCTGATTTCATTAAAAATTCTTCCTAAATGATTAGATTGCATATCATTGATCTTTGCTCCATAACCACTTCCCCAAAATGTATCTGATGTAAATTCTTCGAAAGTCAACAAACGATCCACCGAAGGCGTTAGCCAAGTTTTAATTAGTGGATTTTGACTCACTTTTAATGCCACCAAACGTCTCATTTCTTGAATTACTTTTTTACCATCTTCAGGAGTTTCCCATCTCCACAAATGAGATCCAAGCCGTTTCACTAATTTGGGGTCCATTGTTATTGCAAATTCTCTGACTTCTTCTGGACTTTTACCCGCCATTTTAGCTTTAAAAGCCACATAAGCAGCCTCTACGTGAGGATAAATAAATTGATTTTCAGCATCATATATAAGCGTGGGATAAAAATTGGACAACCATTCAAATCCTTTTACAGAACTAAATTGAATATGGGTATCAGAGGCTTTAATAGTTGTAATTTTTTTATTTTGCAAATCTTTTGTCGTTTTAGCCGCATTAAAATCTCGAATCCAAACAGCTAAAAAAGGAGTATTTATTTGACTCGAATCTAGCGAAACTATTTCTTGAATTGTTTGCTCAAATAAAGCTTGGAGATTCTTGTAGGATTGATCCACGTTTTGCCATTGACCATTTTGAAACAATAAAATCTCTTTATTGCTATTTATTTTTTCGTTTTGACCATAGCAAGCTTTCAATGCTGTTTCAAATTTTAATTCTGGATTCATATCATCTCTCTTTAACATTTATATAAATTCAACAAGTTTTCACTCTAAATAATAATATTTATAAAATTAAATTTGAATATTTATAAAATGTTTTTCTTAAATACAAAACGAATCCATGAGTAGCTTTATTGGGGATATCAGGGTAAATAACGAGCGGTTGACAAGGGAGTCTAAAAACAAAGGAAAGAAACGGGGCAAAAAAAAGGGCCTTAAAACGGGGTGTTTTAAGGCCAAAAAGAAAAGTTTGGCGGCGAC